>LFJI01000396.1 GCA_001235855.1 Candidatus Burkholderia brachyanthoides | reverse complement strand
ACGATGCGTCGATGACAATTAGCCGGGAGTAACATCCTCCCGTGAGGCAACACGATGCACGATTCAGCCGAAAGCAACGCTGTCCGCAACGCGTCCTGCGTGCTCATGTCAGATGGTCGAATCGCAACACGCACGACATCGAAGGCAGCAGCAAAGACTCGAACCAACAACAAGGAGACAGGCCCCATGAGTTCAGTTCGGCTTTTACGCCACCGCGCCGATCGCGGCTGGCGCGATCGGCGCGGTGGCGGGTGTATGTATCGACAGGTACCAAGACGTGTCAGGGCGACATAGGGGGCATCGCGCTGCCCACGGGCTTCTGCGCGACCGTCTTCGCGGACAATCTCGGGCATGCGCGCCAGATGGTCGTAGCGCCCGACGACACGCTGTATGTGAACACATGGAGCGGCGTCTACTACGCGAACAACGACCTGCCGAAGGGCGTCTTCATCGCTTCATCGTCGCGCTGAAAGACACCAAGGGCGAAGGCAAGGCGGATTCCATCGAACGCTTCGGCAAGACGCAGGACAACGGCGGCCACGGCGGCACCGTGCATCGCGCTCTATAAAAAGGCGCTGTACGTGGAGAGCAATGACCGCATCATGCTTTATTCGCTGCAGGACGGCAAAGCGGTGCCGGAAGGTCAGGGCGAAGTGATCGTCTCCGGTCTGCCGACGGTCAGCGATCATCCGATGCACCCCATGACCATCACGCCCGCGGGCGATCTGCTGGTCGATCTCGGCTCGGCCACCAACGCGTGCGAGTCGCAGAATCGCATGCCGCATTCGAAAGGCCTGACGCCTTGCGTCGAGAAGGAGACGCGCGCCGGCGTCTGGCGTTACGACGCCAACAAGACCGGCCAGGTGTTCTCGTCGAAGGAGCGCTATGCAACCGGCATCCGCAACGGCGAAGGGCTCGCCGTCAACGGACAGGGCGGCGTGTTCGACACGCAGCACGGCCGCGATCAGTTGCACGAGGATGGCCCGAGCTTTACACCGCGCAGCGCGGCTACGATTCGCTGGCGGAAGAAGTCGTGCAGTTGAAGAAGGGCGGCGACTACGGTTGGCCCGAGTGCTACTACGACACCACCGCGAAGCGTCTCGTGCTCGCGCCCGAATTCGGCGGCGATGGCGGCGAGAAGGTCGGCCTGTGCGCGCAGCGCATCGCGCCCGTTGCGGTGTTCCCCCGCGCACTGGGCGCCGAAGGACATGAAATTCTATCTCACGACGAAGGGCGAGGGTCTGTTCCCGAAGGCCTATCACCGTTGGCGAACTTCAGCGCGATCTCGCGGATCGACGGCAGACGCTTCATGATCGTCTCCGCGCCGATGTGCGATAGGTCCAGCAGCACGTGATCCTTGTTCGGACCCACGCCACGGCCTTCCTTGATTTCCTGATCCATCGAACGCGAGACGAAGTCACGCGGTGCGAGATCCTTCAGCGTCGGCGCGTAACGCTCCATGAAGCGCTCGCCGTCCGAGTTGCGCAGAATGCCGCCTTCGCCGCGCACGCCTTCGGTGATCAGCACGCCCGCGCCCGCCACGCCGGTCGGATGGAACTGCCAGAACTCCATGTTCTGCAGCGCAATGCCCGAACGCGCCGCCATGCCGAGACCATCGCCCGTATTGATGAACGCATTCGTCGATGCCGCGAAGATGCGCCCCGCGCCGCCCGTGGCGAACAGCGTGGTCTTGCCTTCGAGGATATAGACCTCGCCCGTTTCCATCTCTAGCGCCGCGACGCCGAGCACATCGCCGTCGGCGTCGCGGATCAGATCCAGCGCCATCCATTCGACGAAAAAGTGCGTTTTAGCGGCGACGTTCTGCTGATACAGCGTATGCAGCAGCGCGTGACCGGTACGATCGGCCGCGGCGCATGCGCGTTGCGCCGGTTTCTCGCCGTAGTTCGCCGTGTGACCGCCGAACGGGCGCTGATAGATGGTGCCATCGGCGTTACGGTCAAACGGCATGCCCATGTGTTCGAGTTCGTAGACGGCGTTCGGTGCTTCGCGGCACATGAACTCGATCGCGTCCTGGTCGCCGAGCCAGTCGGAGCCCTTGATCGTGTCGTAGAAGTGGTAGTGCCAGTTGTCTTCGCTCATGTTGCCGAGCGAGGCGCCAATGCCGCCTTGCGCGGCCACCGTATGCGAACGCGTCGGGAACACCTTGGAGAGCACGGCGACCGAGAGGCCCGCGCGCGCGAGTTGCAGCGACGCACGCATGCCCGAGCCGCCCGCGCCGACGATGACCACGTCGAAACGCCGACGCGGCAGGGATGTCTTGATTGCAGCCATGTTCTTTTAAACTCTCCAGAGAATCTGTGCAGCGTAGCCGGCGCAGCCGAGCAGCCAGAGGATCGTGAGCACTTGCAGCAGCAGGCGCACGCCCATTGGCTTCACGTAGTCCATCCAGATATCGCGGATGCCGACCCATGCGTGGAAGAACAGGCACAGCAGCACGACAAAGGTGGCGAGCTTCATCCACTGCATCGCGAAGATGCCAGCCCAGCCTTCGTAGGAGAAGTTATGCGCGCCGAAGAACAGCACGAGCAGCACGATGGTGTAGACGGCCATCGCGACTGCGGTGATGCGTTGCGCGAGCCAGTCATGCAGACCATAGTGGGCGCCGACCACCAGGCGCTTGGGGCCGACTCGATTGTGGGTAGCCATGTTTTTATCGAGTCCTTTAGAAAACGCCGAACAGCTTGAGCGCCATCGCCAGCGTGAGCAGCAGCGACACGATCAGCACGATGAGCGCGGTCTGCTTGCCGCCTTCCTTGTTCACCGCGACGTGCGTGTCGAGCAACAGAAAGCGAATGCCCGCACAGAAGTGATGCAGATACGCCCACGACAACACGAGCGTGATGATCTTGACGATGGGGTTGGCGAGGAAGCCCTTGAACGTCTCGAAGCTCAGTTCCGAGGTCAGGCTCTGATCGAGCAGATACAGGATGAACGGCAGACACACGAACAACAGCAGGCCACTGACACGATGCAGGATCGACACCTTCCCTGCTAGCGGCAAGCGGTATTGCGCGAGTTGGCCGATCCCGATGTTCCGGTACTCAGGCCTTGGTTTTTTTACAGCTTCAGCCATGCTAGACCCC
>LFJI01000395.1 GCA_001235855.1 Candidatus Burkholderia brachyanthoides | reverse complement strand
TAAATGTGTTACCCCTGTCCTGACACATCTGTTACCCATGTCTCCGGTCTGTACACCCGACTCGAGCGCCGCCTGGCCGATAATGAAGCGCGCTGGAATGCCCGTCGCCGCGCTCGTTGCCTGCGGCGGGCGCCGCGAGGCGATCCACGAAGTCGTTGACCTTGTCCGAGCCGTTGCCGCGCGCCGGCGCTTCGAGCGCGTCTGCCGCCGTGTAACCGCGGCCGTTGCTCAGCGATGCACCGTTCTTGTTGGCCTGCGCCGCTGCATAGGCCTTCGCCATCGCGTTCATCGCGGCGATGTTGCCCGCGTTCGCGTCGATGTCGCCCCGCCCCGCGCTGGCGCCGCCCATGCCGTTCAAGCATCTGCATCGCGTTGCTGCTGCCCATCGTCTTGGCGTCGGGCTTGACGCCCGCGTTGCGCTGAAGCTGCTTGAGCATCATGTCCGCCACGCCGATGCCCTTCGACGACATCTGTTGCGACAACTGCTGGTCGAGCATCGCGGTGAAGGACTTCGAATCGTTCGAATCGAACGGGCTGTCCGAAGGCGTTGCATCGCGCATGCTCTTGAGCATCATCTGCGTGAAGACCGCGTCGAACTGCTTCGCGGCTTCCTTCAAGCCTGCTTGCGGATCCTTGTTGGCTTGCGCCCGCATCGCGTCGAAGCCCTGCACATCGAGTGCGAAACGCGCCCGACAGTTTGCCCATGCCGGATGCGGCGTCGCTTGTATCGGTCGATGCCCGCGCGCTGCTGGCGATGCCGGTCGCATTCGCGTTCATGTGCCGTAAATCTGCATCGTGCCGCCCTGCTGCGTGATGGCGTTCGGCACCGCGCGTTCCACCAGCGCGCCGCCCGAAAT
The DNA here is from genome assembly GCA_001235855.1 of Candidatus Burkholderia brachyanthoides. GTDB lineage: Bacteria > Pseudomonadota > Gammaproteobacteria > Burkholderiales > Burkholderiaceae > Caballeronia > Caballeronia brachyanthoides. The sequence continues at coordinate 2,248 of LFJI01000395.1, read as the reverse complement.
GCGGCCGCCCACCGCCAACTGGTTGATCTGCACCTTGCTGCCGTTCGTGCTCGTGCCCGCGCCGCCGCCGACGATATTGCCCTGCGCCATCGCCTAGACCTGGCCGTCGGCACCCTTGATCGACGCGGCACCCAGACCGCTCAGTGCTTGTTGTGTTGATAAGACATGTGTTGCTCCGCTGCGGGGAATCGCCCGCTCTAAAAAATCGTTGAATCAGAGAATCGAGGCGACGCCCGTCAAGGCGACCGTCGGGCCATTCGCCAGCTTCAGGCCCGGCGTACCGTCAGACATCTGCACCACGCCCTGGATCTGCGAAGCCGCGAGCGTCGTCGCCGTGGCTTGCTGGCCGCTGATCGTGCCCCGCGCGGTGATCGTGTAAGTGCCGTCCGCAAGCGTCTTGCCGTTGGAATCGACCGGCGTCCAGCCCGAAACCGGGATCACGCCCGCGCTTTGCGCGCCGAGGTCGAGCGTGTTGACGATCTGACCCGACGAGTTCTTCACCAGCACCTAGAGATCCTCACCAGCACCTAGAGATCCGACACCGCGTTGTCGAGCTTCACGCCGAAGGTCGACGCCGCGCCGCTGGACACCGTGACTTTGCTGCCCGAGGCGAGCACGTTCGAACCGATCAGCATCGCGGCCTGCGACGACTGGCCGGCGGAAAGCTGCGTCGCGAGCGACGAAAGCTTCGTGTTCAGATCGGTGATGCCCTGAACCATGTTGATCTGCGCGAGCTGCGAGGTCATCTGCGAGCTGTCGGCCGGGTTGGGTTAGTCGGGTCCTGGTTCTTCAGATGCGTGACGAGCAGTGTGAGGAACGTGTTCTGCATGGCCGACGCGGAAGTCGTGCTCGAGGACGACGACGAACTGCTCGACGACGTGCCGTTCATGGTGTCCAGCAGCGTTTGCGACACGGTGGTGCCACTGCTGCCGATGGTGGTGCTGGAGGATCTCACGTTGCTTTTCCTTAGGGGTTCTCTGTCAGGTTCTGGCGGTGTAATGCTTTATCGAGGCGCTTTCAGGTGCCGATGGTCAAGGTCTTGAGCATCAATTGCTTGGCGGTGTTGAGCGTCTCGACGTTGGCCTGATAGGAACGCGACGCGGAAATCATGTTGACCATTTCCTGCACCGGATCGACGTTGGGCATCGTGACGTAGCCGTCCGAGTTCGCCGCTGGGTTACTCAGGTCGTAGCTGATTTTCATCGGGCTCGGATCGTCGATCACGCCGGTCACCTGCACGCCGCCCACTTGCTGGCCGGAGCCGCTTTTCGCGCCGCCCAGCGGATCGACCGCGAACACGACCTGCTTGGCCTTGTACGGCTGGCCGTCCGGGCCGGTGGGCTATCCGCGTTCGCGAGCTTCGACGCGCTGACGCTCAGGCGCTGCGCCTGGGCCGACATCGCCGAGCCGGCGACGTTGAAAATGTTCATCAGGTTGGACATGTGTTCTCCCTATGCCCGTTTAGCCGTTCGACGTGATCGCCGAAAGCATCGATTTGATCTGCGAGGACAGCACCGTCATGCCGGCTTCGAAGTGGACCGTGTTGTCGGTGAACTGCACACGCTCGGCGTCGAGGTCGACCGTGTTGCCATCGAGCGACGGCTGGCTCGGCACGCGGTAGGCGAGCTTGCCGTAGTCCCGGCTCTCGCCGCCCGACGCGTTCATCGTCGAAGTGCCGGCCATATGGCCCTGTGACGTCACGGCCATATGGCCGCTGTAGCTCACGCTGACCGGCTGCGCCATCTTTAGCGTGCTGTTGTTGGATGCGGTCGTCGCGCCGCCCTGCTGCTTGAGCGCACCGGCGAGCACGCTAGAGAAATCAACGTCGCGCGCCTTGTAGCCGGGCGTATTGGCGTTATTGGCGTTGGCGATATTCGACGACAACAACTCCTGCCGGTACGCGCGCACATCCAGTGCCTCACGGCCAAAGCGAATTCCTTGTCGAGTCTGTCCAGCATCGCGGCTCCTTCTGGGTTCCAGGCCGGTGCCGTGTCGCACCGAGGCCTTTTTGCATGACACGAATATTAGGAGCGTTAGGAGCGGCGCGCAACACAACTAATCCGATGAATAACCGGGAAACCGGGCCTCCTCTATTCAAAGCTTGGTCGTTTTGTCCGATCTCTAGTACTACTATGTCATAAAATCCCTGGTATTATAGGAGCTTCTCCATACTTTTCATGAGGAAGCGATGGACTGGGAAACATCGTTCGACGAGTACTTTGAACACCTATGCGAGACAATTGGACAC
>LFJI01000394.1 GCA_001235855.1 Candidatus Burkholderia brachyanthoides | reverse complement strand
GCTTGAATTCAACCGTCACGATGCGGCTCATACACCACTCTTGACGTTAGCTCTCAGGGAATCAGGGTCATCGAGTTTTGCAACGTCCCGGCGGGTCCGTATTGCGGCATGCTGCTCGCCGACATGGGCACGGACGTCATCAAGGTGGAGCCATCCGCAGGGCGGCGATACGCTGCGCGCGTGGCCGCCCATTTCCGACGGCTATAGCGAAAACTTCGCTTCGCTCAATTGCAACAAGCGCTCGATCTGAAGCACGCCGACGATATCGAGCAGGCGAAGGCGCTCATCAAGACGGCGGATGTCGTCATCGAGAACAATCGTCCGGGTGTGATGAATCGCCTGGGCTTGGGCTACGAGGACATGCGCGCGCTCAAGCCGAGCCTCGTCTATTGCTCAATCTCCGCTTACGGACAAACCGGGCCGCGCTCGCAGGAAAGGCGGTTCCAATCTCACCGTGCAGGCGATGAGCGGCATCCATGAGCATCACCGGCGAACCCGCGGCGCGCGCACCGGTTAAATGCGATGCGGCGTCCCGCTCGCGGACTTCGCCACGGGCCTGTATGCCGCGTTCTCGGTGACGTCCGCGCTGCGCGGTGTCGCGCAAACGGGCAAAGGCACACATATCGATGTGCCGATGCTCGGCACCACGCTCGCCATCGCCGCGTTGCAGACCTCCGAATACTTCGGCACGAGCCGCGATCCGCAGAAGCTCGGCTCGGCGCATCTCCGCAATGCGCCGTATCAGGCATTCAAGGCGCGCGACACCTACTTCGGCATGGCCGCCGGCAACAACGCGTTGTGGAAGTCAGTCTGCAAGGTCGTCGAGCGTCCCGAACTCGAACAGGACGCGCGCTATACGAGCTCCACGCTGCGCGCGCAGCATCAGGTCGAGTTGCGCTACACGCTTGAAGCGATCTTCGCGCAATCACGACGCCGAGCACTGGATCGCGCGCTTCTGCGAAGCAGGCGTGCCGTGCGCGCCGATCAACACCTATTCGTTATTCGTAAGTGCTGAACGACACGCAGGTCGATCACATGCAATGTGGGTGCAGCCGCTCGACCTGCCCAACGGCATGCAGACGAAAACCTTCGCTTCGCCGGTGAAGTTTTATGGCAAGACGCCGGAGATCCGCTTGCGTCCGCCGGGACTCGGCGAGCATAACGCCGAGTTGCTGAAGAAGTCGGAGATCGAAGCATAAGCAGCATCGTCATCGACCGGCAGGACACGCACTGGACCATCACACTCAATCGCCCGGACAAGCTCAATGCGCTGTCGGCCGGTATCGTCGAGGAACTGCTGCAAGCTTTCGACGATGCGCAAGCCACGCGCGCCGCTCGTCGTGTTGCAAGGCAAAGGCCGCTGCTTCAGCGCGGGCTTCGACATGAGCGACGTGCAAGCGCAGAGCGAAGGCGACCTGGTGTTGCGCTTCATCCGTATCGAAATGCTGCTGAACCGGATCGCGAGTTCGCCGTGCTTTACGGTCGCGCTCGCACACGGGCGCAATTTCGGCGCGGGCGTCGATCTGATCGCCGCGTGCAATCTGCGAGTGGCCGCGCCCGGCTCGACTTTTCGCATGCCCGGGCTCAAGTTCGGCCTGGTGCTCGGCTCGGCGCGATTCGCGCGCATCGTCGGCACGCGCGAGGCGCAGCGCATTCTGGAAATGGCCACCACCTTCGATGTGGAACGCGCCAGCGCGAACGGCTTCATCGAACTGATCGCGAGCCCCGAGGAACACGCCGATGTGATCGCCGCTGCCATCGAACGCGTGAATGCGCTGCCCGCCGGGAGCCGGGCGCTGCTGCGTTGCGCACTCGATACCGAACAGGCCGATACCGACCTCGCGGCGTTCGTGCGTTCGGCGGCGCCGCCGGGTATCTATAAGCGTATCGAAGCTATCTCGCATCGCAAAAGAAGGCGTAGGAGACATCGACATGAATTATGGATTCGCCAGCAAGGAGAAGCAGGTCTCGCTCGCGGAACTGGTGGCGTCGTGTCCAACGGCGCATCGGTGGGACTGGGCGGCAGCTTTCTGCACCGCGGACCGTTCGCGTTCGTGCGCGAGATGATCCGTCAAGAAAAGCGCGGCATCGAGATCGTCAAGCAATCGCCGGGATATGACATCGACATATTCTGCCGCGCAGGCGTCGCGTCGCGTGCGCGCTGCGGCATCGTCGCGATGGAAGGCAACTTCGGGCTCGCGCCGTACTACCGGCGCGCGGTCGAAAAAGGCGCGCTCGCACTCGAAGAGCACGCCTGCGCCACGCTCACCGCCGGCTTGCGCGCGGTCGCGTTCGGCGTGCCGTTCATGCCTTGCGGTGGCGTGCACGGCAGTGATCTGATGCGCGTCAACGGCTGGAAATATCTCGACGATCCCTACGGCAGCGGCCAGCAAACCTACGTGATTCCCGCGATCTCGCCGGACTTCGCGGTCATCCATGCGTCGTGCGTGGATAGGCTCGGCAACGTGCCCATTGCGGGCACGTATCACTGGGACCGCATCATGAGCCGCGCCGCGAAAAGCGTGCTCGTGGTCGCGGAGGAAGTATCGGACGAGAACTTCGCCGACCAGCCCGAACTGACCGTGGTGCCGTATTTCATGGTGCAAAACTACGCGATCGTGAAAAACGGCGCGTGGCCGGGATCGTGCTGGCCCGCGTATGCGATCGATTATCCGGCGGTCGAGGCGCATCAGCATGGCTGACAACTGGAGCGGCTTTTCCTACATCGTCACGAATCTCGCGCGTTTCATCCGGCCGGACGAGATCACCTTCAGCGGCGTAAACTCCACGTCGCCGATGCTTGCCTGCCTGCTCGCCAAGCGCGCTTACCGCTTTACGACTGGGACTTCGTGTATATCATCAACGTCGCGGGCGGAGTCGATCCCGCACCCTCGTCCATTCCGATTTCGAGATCCGATCTTCTGCTTGCCGAAGGCTCGGCGGCGATCTTCGCCAACGAGGATTTCTACGACTTTTGCACGCGCGGCCGCATAGACCCGACCTTCCTAGTACTACTGTGTCACAAAATATTTGAGGTAGCACAGCAATATAGACATCTGTTTAATCTCCCGGAGATGTGAGCAGCAATTTGCCAGCGCAGCGTTGC
>LFJI01000393.1 GCA_001235855.1 Candidatus Burkholderia brachyanthoides | reverse complement strand
TCCCATGACCTGCATCTGAACACAGATGGAGTGCTAATTCAATGACGCAATCGACTAGGTTGCACCACGATGGAACCCTTATCCTGTAAGGCTTTGCGCGGTGCACCGCCGGCTGGACGATGGTGGCTATCGCCTAGTACTTTCCCTAAACCAAATATTATTGGGATAACGCCTAAGTAAAAGCTACATTCCCGCCGATATAAACGCAAGGTGCGCAGTCAGCGCGATCTACCGTGGAGAACCACCGCGACTATACGGAGAAAAACGAGCATGAACACTTGGATGATGATTGCCTGCGTTTGGGTATTGTTTGCGTTTTGCGTCGTCTTAGTTCGTGCGTGGCGCTTCGGCAAACACGCATCAGATCAAACGAAGCACACGACGATGTCGTGCCGTCACGGGTGGACGTATTGCACGTCAAGGTTTGATCGCGGGGCGCGATCAGACTTCTAACGGATCGACTTCCACATTCCAGCGCAACACGCCGCGCTGTGCGCGCAGCAGCGGCTGCCATGCACGCAGCGCGGTTTGCAGCGCCGCGCGCGAGCGGCTTTCGAGCAGCAATTGCGCGCGATGCACATTGAACACCTTTACGATGGTCAGCGGCACGGCGTCGTACACTGTCACGCAGTCCGCGCCCGGCAGGGATGCAAACGCCGCCGCTGCCTCGGCGAGAAACGCCAGCGCCGCTTCGAGCGTGCGCCCTTCGGCACGCAGCATCGCCTGGTAGACGAACGGCGGCAGGCGCGCGTCGCGGCGCTCGGCGAGCGTCGAGTTGGCAAATCCCACGTAATCCTGCCGCGACAGCGCCTGATATAGCGCGTGACACGGATAGCGCGTCTGAATCATCACTTCGCCGGGTAATCCGGCGCGTCCAGCGCGCCCGCTGACCTGCGTGAGTTGCGCGAATAGCCGCTCGCTCGCGCGGAAGTCGTGCGAAAACAGCGCGGTGTCGGCATTGAGCACGCCGACGAGCGTCACGCGCCGGAAGTCGTGGCCTTTCGCGATCATCTGCGTGCCGACGAGGATATCGACCTCGCCCGCGTGGACGTCGGAGAAAAGCGCCTGCGCGCTGCCCTTGCGACGCGTGCTGTCGGCATCGATGCGCAACACGCGGGCGCCGGGCACCACGCTCGCGAGCGTTTCCTCGACACGCTGCGTGCCGCGACCCATCGGCGCGATATCAATGTTGCCGCAATCCGGGCACGACTTCGGAATGCGCGATTCCCACCCGCAGTGATGGCAGCGCAGCGCGCGCTTCGGCTTATGCAGCACGGCATAAGCGCTGCATCGCGGACATCCCGCGACCCAGCCGCAGGCGTCGCAGGATAGAATCGGCGCATAGCCACGGCGGTTCAGGAACACGAGACTTTGCTCGCCGCGTTCGAGCCGCGACTTGAGCGCGGCGATCAACGGCCCCGACAAGCCTTCCACCGATGCCCGCCCGCGCCGGCGTTCCTCTTCCAGATCGATCAATCGCACGCTCGGCAATGCGGCCTCGGCGACGGCACGGCGCGTGAGCGTCAGACGCGTATAGCGGCCTTGTTCGGCCTGCCACCAGCTTTCGAGCGATGGCGTCGCCGAGCCGAGCACGACCGGAATGGCGAGTTGTTTCGCGCGATAGATCGCTAGATCGCGCGCGGAATAGCGCAGGCCTTCCTGCTGCTTGTAGGCGGGATCGTGCTCCTCGTCGACGACGATCGCCGCGAGTCCGGGCATCGACGCGAGGATCGCGAGGCGCGTGCCGAGCACGATCCGCGCGGCGCCGGTGTGCGCGGCGAACCAGTTGCGTGCGCGTTCGCCTTCGGCCAAACCGCTGTGCATCATGACGATGGAACCCTTCGCCAAGGCGGAGAAGCGCGCGCGAAAAGCTGCCTCGAACTGCGGTGTCAGATTGATTTCGGGGACGAGAACGAGCGCCTGAGCGTCCGGCTTCGCGGCAAGTAATGCGGCCAGCGCGTGCAGGTAAACCTCGGTCTTGCCGCTGCCCGTTACGCCATGCAGGAGAAACGGCGCGAAACCCTGCGCGTTCGTGATGGCATCGATGGCGTCGCGTTGCTCTTCGGTGAGGACGGGAAGCGCGGCGTCAGCCGTGGCAGATGGAGACGGGAGCGGAATTTCGTCCAGCGCCACAAGCTCGATCCAGCCGCGCGCGCTCCAGTCGTCGAGTGCTGCGGACGCTTTCGGATGCAGCGCGCGCGCATCAGACAGTGCGAGCAACGGCTGTTCGACGAGCGCATCCGCCAGGCGGCGCAAAGCAGTTGCCCTGATCGGTAAACTTTCGTGTAGACTCTCCCGCCCGGCATCGAGGAGGCGATAACGCGGCTCGATCGCCAGCAGGCGATTCCAGCGCGACGGATCGCGCAACGCCTGCGGCAGCGCGGGCAACGCGACCTCGCCCAGGCCGCGCTGGTAGTACTCGGCGGCGAAGCCGGCCAGCGCGATCCACATCTCGGACACAGGCGCGAGGCCGTCGCAGAGCGCGCGGACATCACGCAATTTGGCAGCGAGCAAATCGCTGGCGGACGTGACTTCGCAGATCAGGGCCACAACCTCGCGACGCCCGAACGGAACCTGAACGAACATGCCGGCCGACGGCGGCGTGTCGAGCGAGTAGCGGTAATCGAACAGCACGGACATTGGCTGATCGACGACGACGCGTACGAAGACCTCACTCATCGTACGAACCGGCTCGAATGGCCTACGGGGCGGGCGTTCCACGACGATTCCGGGGCAAGCGCGCCGAACTTAAAGTGAAACATCAGAATCGCCGGTAAGCCGAAGATTATTTTTAAGTTTTCGATGCTTTCCACAGGCCTGTGGATAACTTTGTTGAGAAGTGCCGTCGCCGTCGTCGCAAACACCGTTGCTCACCCCTTGTGTGCGTCAGCCTACATTGCGGGCAATGCTCATAAAAACATGCTTAGAATCATGCACTTATAAGCCGAATAGCGACACGTTATTGGTTGCCGCGCCTCATACGTATGATGGCGCGCCGCAACGAACAAAATGTGTATAAGTGCCGTCTTGACAACTTTGGATCCCGCCCGCCGTGGGCGAATGGGGGTGCGGCTAAAATCTTGGACGGGTTTATGTTGCTATTCCCAGACTTTCCCG
>LFJI01000392.1 GCA_001235855.1 Candidatus Burkholderia brachyanthoides | reverse complement strand
CTCAGCCCTCACGGCACTAGCCGAATAACTGTCCAACTTTGCGGGGTCAGTTCAAAGCGGCCGTTTTTTACGACTGGAGCGATACGCAGCTTACTGCGGCTGGCCTTGTCGTTGGTACCGAGCGAAGAAGCCGCCGCGGCCGCCGAGGCGCCTTTGAGCTTGTGCGCCTTGTTTTGCTGATGCAGCGTGGTGCCCTTCTGCTTCTTGGTCGTCGTCGTTGCGTCCGACGCTGCCTGTGCGAACGCCGTCGTCGTGAAAGCGAGCGCAAGCGCGCCGATCACTGCCATCTTTTTCGTCTTCGTGAAGAGCTCTCCTTTTGCCGGGGCCGCTAAGACACCGCGACGTCCGCCTGTGCAAGCCACCTGTGAGTAACGGCCGTAGCCATACTATCGTTTTGAGGTTCGAAGCTGCTGCGAGGTCCTGCATCCTGCCGATGCCGCGACGGCAAGTTCACTGCATCCTGCCTTCATGGTGCAGATGCACGAACCTGCGCCTAAGGCTCGATTCTTCGCTCAACGAACTGCGAAGCACCGCACCCGGCGCTGGTTCCAAACACCTTACAACATCACGGCCTGCCTTGATTAGGAACCCGAGGATACGCCGGGCATGCCAACTATTCCATTACTCGCGGCTTACTTGGCGGCAATTTTCAGGCGGTTCTTCACGGATGCAACACCCGAGACGTTTTTCACTGTCTCTTCCGCAGCCGCCTTGTCCGCCGCCGACAGCACCGTGCCCGTCAGCCACACGACGCCCTGCTTCGTCTTCACGTGGATATGCGTGGAGCTGACGTCCTTCGCGCTCAGCAGTTCGGCCTTGACCTTGGCGGTCACCGCGCTGTCGTCGACTTTCCGGCCGACCGACTTGTCGGTGCTGCCCGAGGACGTGGTCGATGCGGTTTGCGCGTTGATGTTCAGCGCGAACACAACACATGCGATACCGCAGGCTGCCTTCAGAAATTGAGTCGTCTTCATGATGGCTCTTTTGCTCCTTATTCGGTTTTCGTCTGCGCGCCCCATCCATGTCTGGGGATCTGCGGGCGCCCCATGGGATGTTACTCGTTCACGTACACATCCAGGTGCGCATCGAATGTGTACGTGAACGAGCCCGTCCGCGCTGGATGCGCGGATCGTGCCCTTCTACCGCAACTTTAAAGCAACTTGCGTACCGAGCCCGCATGTTCGCTGCCGAACGCATGCCGCACGACGCCAAAAGTCCACGTCGAATCAATGAATTGCGTGTCGTCAGGCAATGCGGCCACACCACCGCGACGTGCCGCCCGCGCCCGCTGGCGCACGCTTTGAAAAGCGCGGCGCTTCGCTTTTGTCTAAGCGTGTGTAAAAAGTGCGTGAAAAGCGGCTCGCGAGCGTTCGGGTCAGCCCTGAGCACTGGGCGAAAACATAGACACGGCGTGGCGTCGAGGTCGATTGGCACGACCGTTGCTTTAATGCTCTGCACCGAACATCCATCACGCTAAAACAATCGAGGATTCGCTAGCAATGCCGCCTTCACTCGAACTCCGCACCAAGCAAAACCTCGCGCTGACCCCGCGTCTTCAGCAGTCGGTGCGCCTGCTGCAACTCTCGTCGCTGGAGTTTCAACAGGAACTGCGCAATGCGCTCGATACCAACCCGTTCCTCGAATACGACGAATCGCAAACCGAGGACAACGCCCTGAGCGCCGACAACGGCAACTCCATGAGCGACGCCTCGCTCTCGAACGCCGCCGATGGCACCGCCGAAGCTCCGCTCGCCGCCGAAAGCAACATGGAAGGCGAGCCGAGTAGCGACACCGATTCACGTGACGATTCGATCAGCGAGTTTTCGTCCGATTCGTTTGGACGTGGCACCGCGTCGCGCAACAGCGGCGACGGTAAAGGCTCCGATCCCGCCGACTGGATGCGCATCGAGCCGTCGCTGCACGAGACATTGCACGACGCGCTGCGCCTCTATCAGCTCAATGAGCGTGACCGCGCGATCGCGCAACTGATCATCAAAGCGCTCGACGACGACGGCTATCTGCGTCAGGAACTGAGCGAACTGGCCGAGGTGGTCGATATCGAACCCGAGTTGCACGAAGACGAACTCGTCATCGCGCTGAAGCTCGTGCAGTCGCTCGACAAGCCCGGCGTAGGTGCGCGCAATCTCTCCGAATGCCTCACGCTGCAACTCGACGCAATGCCCGCCGACACCCCGGGCCGCGGCGTTGCACGCGAGATCGTCATGCATTACCTCGAACGTCTCGCCCGCCGCGAGCAGGCCGAGTTGCAGAAGAAGATCGGCTGCAACGCCGATGAACTGCGCATCGCCTGCGCGCTGGTGCGCCGTCTCGATCCGAAGCCCGGCGAGAACTACGGCCAGAGCGAGGATAACTATGTGGTGCCGGACGTGATCGTGCGTCAGGTCAAACGTCAATGGGTCGTGACGATCAACCCGGCCGTGCGGCCGCGTGCGCGCATCCATCGCATGTATGCCGAACTGTTCGCTCAGTCGGCGGGCGCGAGCCGCTCGCCGCTCGCGCAGCAGTTGCAGGAAGCGCGCTGGCTGATCCGCAACGCGCAGCAACGCTTCACCACGATCCAGCGCGTGGCCGAATGCATTGTCTCGCATCAGAAGGCGTTCTTCGATTACGGCGAGATCGCGCTCAAGCCGCTCGTGCTGCGCGACGTCGCCGATGAACTCAGCCTGCACGAATCGACCATCTCGCGCGCCACGGGCAACAAGTACATGGCCACGCCGCGCGGCATCTTCGAGTTCAAACACTTTTTCCCGCGCGAGCTCAGCACGGAATCGGGCGGCACGTGTTCGGCCGCTGCGGTGCGCGCGCTACTCAAGGAAATGATCTCGAAGGAAAACTCACGCGATCCGCTGTCGGACGTGAGTCTTGCGAAGATGCTCGCGGATCAGGGCGTGATCGTCGCGCGGCGCACGGTGGCGAAGTATCGTCATCTGATGAAGGTGCTGCCGGCGGAACTGCGCCGAACCGCCTGAGGAAGCATCGAAACGCTTTCTCTCGCTCGCACGCGCCCGGCGGCGACCTGGTCAAGCGAGACGCCGGGCGCGACATGGAGCGTAGCCGACAGCTCGCCGAGTTCTGCCGCGAGCTTCCTGTGTGTCGAGCCGTCCGCGGGTTTGTGCTTGAGGGTGCGGTTGAGCCCCCGCGCT
>LFJI01000391.1 GCA_001235855.1 Candidatus Burkholderia brachyanthoides | reverse complement strand
GGATTGGGTCGATCAGCCGGGCGTGAAGTATCCGTACGGTCCGGTATCGATCGAAGGCAGGCGGGAGTAAGCAGTGGCTATCAAGAAAGACAAGGTCGATTGCGTGATCGTAGGGTTCGGCTGGACCGGCGCGATTCTCTGCCAGGAACTGACCGATGCTAGTCTGAACGTCGTCGCGCTCGAACGCGGCGCGATGCGCGATACGCCGACGGACGCGAACTATCCGAAGGTCATCGACGAACTCAAATACGTGGGACGCGGTGATCTGTTTCAGGACCTGTCCGACGAGATCGTGACGATCCGTCATGGCGTGGACGATCTGGCCACACCGTACCGTCAACACGGAACACGGCTCGTTCCTGCTCGGCAACGGCGTGGACGGCGCGGGCTTCCACTGGAACGGCATGTACTACCGCATGCTGCCCGAAGAACTGCAACTGCATACGCGCTATGCAGAGCGCTACAGCAAGAAGTTCATTCCCGAAGGCATGCAGGTGCAGGACTTCGGCGTGACCTACGACGAGATGGAGCCGTTCTTCGACTTCGCGGAGAAAGTGTTCGGCACCTCGGGCAAGGCCGGCAACCTGAACGGCCAGATCCAGAAGGGCGGCAATCCGCTAGAAGGCAAGCGCTCGAGCGAGTTTCCGACACCGCCGCTCAAGAACACCCTCGGCGCGCAACTCTTCGAGAAAGCCGCGCGAAGTCGGCTTCAATTCGTATCCCGCGCCCGCCGTGAACACGTCGCAGCCATACACGAATCCGTACGGCGTGCGCCTCGGGCCGTGCAACTTCTGCAGCTTTTGCGAAGACTTCGGTTGCTACATGTATTCGAAGGCACACCGCAAACCACCATCATGCCGGTGCTGCTCAAGAAGCCAAACTTCGAACTGCGCACCCGCTCGCACGTGACGAAGGTGCTGCTCTCGGCCGACGGCAAGACCGCGACCGGCGGGCAGTACATCGACGCGCAAGGCTGCGAATGCGAACAACCCGCCGACATCATCTGGCCGCTGCGCTTCTGGCGCATCGCGTTCGCGCCCGAAGTCGTGACGGACGACACACCGGTGTCGAGCAATCCAGTCGCGCGCGGACGCTATCTCGTCGAAGGTCTCGCGCATTGCAGCGCATGCCACACGCCGCGCGGCGCGGGCCTGCAGGAGAAGTCGCTCACCGACGACGACAACACCTTCCTGTCGGGTGGCGTAATTGACGGCTATCTTGCGAAGAACCTGCGCGGCGACGCGAAGGACGGTCTCGGCGGCTGGAGCGAGGCGGATATAGTCGCGTTCCTGAAGAGCGGACGCACGGCCCACACGGCGGCTTTCGGGGGCATGGCGGAAGTGGTCCAGAACAGCACGCAGCATATGAGCGATGCGGATCTGGCGGCGATAGCCGCGTATCCGAGACGCTCAAGCCGAAGGACGCATCGGGCGCCGCGCTCAGCTCACGGCGAACGCGTATGCCGCTCAGGCCTTGCGCGCTAGCACCGACCGCAGCAACGGCGCGCTGACCTTCGTCTATAACTGCGCGGCATGCCATCGCACGAGCGGCAGCGGTTATGCATCGTCGTTCCCGACGCTGGCGTTGTCGTCGGTCGTGAACACGGACGATCCGGCGTCGCTGATCCGCATCGTGCTGCAAGGCGGCGAGATGCCGTGGACCAAGACCGGTCCGACGCATTACGCGATGCCCGGTTTCGCCGAGCGCCTAACCGACCGCGACGTCGCGGACGTGCTGACCTTCGTGCGTTCGATCTGGACAATCACGCGCCGGCGGTCACGGCGGATCAGGTGGCGAAGGTGCGCAAGGCGGCGGGTGCGCCCCCTCAACCAGCGCGCGTCGAAAACCCGTGATCTGAGCAGCGGAGTTGAACGCAAAGCGGGCAGGACGGTTGATCGTCTTGCCCGCTTTTCTTTTCAGACGCGCTTGAAGATGCTTAGCGCAGACGGTCGGCGACCTGCTCACGCACCTGATACACTTCGTCGGCGAAGTTGTTGATCCACTGCAGCGCCGCCTGCACGCTGTTCGCCAGGCGCTGAACGAGAATTGGCAGGTTTGGCGGCGTTGAACGGAGTCATGGCAAGTTTTCGGGTTATCGAGTAAGAAGTAACCCTGAAATGTTAAGAATCCTCCGACTGCGAAGCAAATCTCGATTCGTTCTGAAGCGCCGTTCGTTGCTGCGTCGCAACAATATTCTTAAGATCTTTTCCGGCGCATCAGGCGCAGCTGCACGTCTTTCGTGAAGACGAAGCAGCCGTAGCTGCGGTTTTCGCCGGTTGTGATGACGCACGCAGTAGGCGCGTTTGGCGCGTTCGTAGAACGCGAAGCGCGCGAACGGCCTTCGGCGTCGTCGACTTCGCGTTGCACGACGGGCAGCGCGGACGCGTCGCCGTGGCCTATCGCGCAGAGCGCATGGAGGATGTCGGCGTTCAGCAGCGGGTCGATGTTCTTGAGCATGTCGTCTCCTTGCGTTTTGAGGATGAGGGCTATGGTAACCGCAACCCGCCCGCGCTCGCCGGGCTCCTTCTGCAGAATCACGCCCGCCACCGGCGCACACGCGTATTCGCAGCCGGCGAGCACATAGCGCATGGCGGCGCGAATCAGTGTGGCGTTGTGCGCTTCGTCATCGGTCAGCAAATGCACGACCTTCATCGCGACATCCGCGCCGAGTTCGGGAAAGCGGCGGTTGAAGTCCTGCCCCGAACGCATCTCGAAACGACCCATCTGCGTGTCGAACCAGTACTGATTCAGGCCGATGGGATTGGCGAGCGGCACAAGCACGATCTTCGCCTTGAGCCGCGCCTGCGCTTCCAGTTCTGCCAGAATGCGCTTGAGATACCACGCGGCGACCATGCCGGGCAGTTCGTCCGCATGCAGCGACGCCTGAATGTGGACGCGCGGCGCCGTCTCGTCTTGCGGGCCGAACCGATAGCTCGTGAGCGCGCGTTCCGTATCGAGCGACGCGCCTATGAGCGGATGGCGATGAACCTGCATCTTGGCCTGACTGTTCTGGCCGATAAAAAAGGCACCGCACGCGCGCGATGCCTTTGCCGGAGTTTGCGACGAGCTTGCCGCGCTTACTGCACCGAGATATCGGTGGTGAAGTACTTTGCCATGATGCGCTTGAAGCTGGCTAGCAACAGCACATTACGGCACCATCGCCCCCTAAGGAACCGTACGTGAGAC
>LFJI01000390.1 GCA_001235855.1 Candidatus Burkholderia brachyanthoides | reverse complement strand
CATCGTAAAGGACTTTCACCTTCTATCTCTTGACGGTCTCCCGTCGCACCCAATCCACTACCTCGAGCGCAATAACGCCAAGATAGCAGCGTCTCCTATAATGGCCTCAACGACAAGGAAAGAGAAGAATGACGCCTCGAGCATAGAAAGGAGACCGTATGCATCGAAGAAGAAGAGAGCGGAGCTTTGCCCTGGCGATCACCTTAGCGACGACAACACTATTGCTGACATTGAGCCCCCATCACGCGCTCAAAGCGAAAACAAGGGCGACGCTATGCAAGCCTTCGCCCAGACCCACAACTGCATGAGTTGCCACTCGATAACGAGAGACTCGCTAGGCCCATCATTCAAACGAGTCGCGCAACGATATGCGCAAACGGAGCGCGCGAACACGCTCTTGGCCCGCAGAATCGCCGAGGGCGGCGTGGGCAACTGGGGTGTGGTGCCGATGCCCGCGAACACACAGATCACGCACGATCAGGCGCTGGCCCTCGCCGACTGGTGGATCCCCTGTAGCTACACTAAACAAAGCGAAAGCAGAAACCGAAGCTCAACCTTCCCGCTGCCGCCGCAACTCCTCTTCCATGGCCTCGCCGACCCAGGCCCGCATCCGGTTTTCGAGCGCCGTGGTCAACTCGTTGGCCAGATCTTGGGCGATCCGCGTCGAATGCTCGCGCAGCAGCTCCTCGCAGCGCGCCTCGATGACCGCCCGTCCATCGCCGGTCAGAAACTGCGTCACGCGGCCCCGCGCGCGTTCGGCGACACGCGTCGAATCGTAATCGACGACCACCGGATTCACTGCGGAAGGCTCGACCGTACCTTCGGCCGAAGCGGAACGCGCGTAAGCCAGCTTGCCTGGCACGACGACATTGGTCAACACGGGAATGGACTGATCGAAGGAATCAGGCATTTTTGTCATAAATAGGATTTCCTGTGCGGCATAAAGACCTCGGGCAAAGCCGTCTCCATCATCAGACTAGCGCCGCGTGCGACCGCCCTCTGTTCGCTTACGCGCCTTGCTTGTGCGTCTCGATAGCATAGCCACGGTCTCGATAGAAACGAAATCGCTCGCGCCCCGCCGACAATTCCTCTTCGTCGTTGCCGACGATCTCGATCAGCCGCTCGAACCGCGCGAACTGCGCGGGCACCGGCGCGCCCAGATTCACCAATACCTGATGATGCGGCGCATCGCCGAGATTCGATGCCAGCACGACCGGCGTGTCCTGCGCGAGCGGACTCTTCGCCATGCAGTGCGGCACGAACTCGAGCGACGCGAAGGTCCACAACTGCTCGTCGAACGCGGCCAGACGCCGCGCTTCGGCAAGCACGACCAGCGCACGCCCGTTCGCATACGCCTTGCGCGCGAGGCGGCAGGCATAAGCGAGGGGATCGCCGACGTTCGTATGAAAGTCGATACGCGTCATGCGTGCGTCACGCGCCGGCGCGGTCGATCAGGAACTGCGAGAGCATCGGCACCGGACGGCCCGTCGCGCCCTTCGCGGCGCCGCTCTTCCAGGCGGTGCCAGCGATATCAAGGTGCGCCCACGGATACGCTGTCGCGAAGCGCGACAGGAAGCATGCCGCCGTCACGCTGCCCGCCGGACGGCCGCCGATATTGGCAAGATCCGCGAAGTTCGACTTCAACTGGTCCTGATACTCGTCGTCGAGCGGCAGACGCCACGCCGGATCGACCGCTTCACGCGATGCGTCGAGCAACTCACCGGCGAGCGCATTGTCTTTCGAGAACAGGCCCGTGTTGTGATGACCCAGCGCGATGATGCACGCGCCCGTCAGCGTCGCGATATCGACGACAGCGGCGGGCTTGAAGCGCTCCGCGTAGGTCAGCGCGTCGCATAGGATCAGACGGCCTTCCGCGTCGGTATTGAGCACTTCGATGGTCGTGCCGTTCATCGCCGTGACGATGTCGCCCGGCTTCACCGCGTTGCCGGCAGGCATGTTCTCGCAGGTCGGGATCACGCCGATCACGTTCAGCTTCAGGCCCATTTCGGCGATCGCCCGGATCGTGCCGAACACGGAACCCGCGCCGCACATATCGTACTTCATCTCGTCCATGGACTCGCCCGGCTTGATCGAGATGCCGCCGGTATCGAAGGTGATGCCCTTACCGACCAGCACGATGGGCGCGTTCTTACCCTTCGCCTTGGTGGCGTCTCCCGCGCCCTGATAGTGCATGACGATGAACTGCGGCGGCTCAACCGAACCCTTTGCGACCGACAGGAAGGAGCCCATTTTGAGCGCTTCGATCTGCTTCTGGCCGAGCACTTCGACCTTGAGCTTCCAGTCGCGGCCGAGCTTCTTGGCGGTCTGGCCGAGGTAGGTCGGCGTGCAGATGTTCGGCGGCAGATTGCCGAGATCGCGCGTGAAGTCCATGCCGTTCGCGATCGCGACGCCCTGCTTCACGGCGACCTTAGCGGCTTTCTCGTCGGCGGAGTCGATGCTGAAGACGATCTTCTTGAGCGAGCGCACGGCGTTGTCGGGCTTGCTCTTCATCTGCGTGAACTTGTAGGTCAGTTCGCGCAACGCGAGAATGGCGGCGCGCACAGCCCAGTCGCCGGTGCATTCCAGGATCGGCAATTGCGCAAGCGTGAAGGTGGCTTGCGTGATCCTCGAGCCGAGGATCACGCGCCATGCGGCACGCACCGCTTCGCCGTAAGCTTTCTGGTTGAAGGCGTGCTGCTTGCCGAGCCCGACCAGCAGCACGCGCGACGCACCGATGCCCGTCACTTCCGGCACCAGCAGCGTAGTGCCGGCCCGGCCGCTCATGTCGCCGGCCTTGACGACACGCGAAATGAGACCCTTGGTCGCGACATCCATGTCGCGTGCGGCGCCTGTCAGCGTCTGTGCTTCGAACACGCCGAGCACGATGCCATCGGATTTACCCGTCAGGAAACCATTTGCCTCGCCCTTGCTCCAATTACAGGCTTTTATGCTAAAGTCCATCACGCTTATCCTCGGATAAAATCTCTTGGCTGAAGGATGAAAGCCGCAATTATCCGCTATTTTTTCCGCGGCGGTCACAGGCGCTCGGCGTGAGGGTAAGCAAACCGCCCTTCCCGTATGCCATGAGATGCGTAATCATTCCGCATTCCCGCCGGCGGCTCTAAGAGGCCACAGTTCAAAAACCCTATTCAGCACGGCTGAAGACGTTCCAACAGACGAGTGAGCC
>LFJI01000389.1 GCA_001235855.1 Candidatus Burkholderia brachyanthoides | reverse complement strand
TGGACAGGGGACTCGCACCCCTAAGCTGTTGCGCATGCTCGGCGCACCGAAAAAACCCGCCAGTGGCGGGTCACGTACAAGGCCCATTTCCGCGCATGCGGAGGAACCCAATCGATTGGCGCCGCGCGACGAAACGGTGGCGTGCAATCGGCAGGATGCTCAGCGCTTGTTGACTGCGTCCTTGAATGCCTTGCCAGCCGTGAACTTGACCGTCTTTGCGGCCGGAATCTTGATGGATTCGCCGGTCTTCGGGTTGCGGCCCGTACGTGCCGCACGCTTGCCCGAACCGAAGCTGCCGAAGCCGATCAACTGAACCGAGTCACCCTTGGACACAGACTTCTTGATCACTTCGAGCAACGTGTCCAGCGTTTCGCTGGTTTGAGTCTTGCTTGCGCCGGTCTGAGCGGCAACGGTGTCGATCAATTCCTGTTTGTTCATTAAGGTTCCTTTATCAGTTTAGGTTAACACGAACAGCGCGAACGCGCCGATTATACGTGCGCGAGCCGTACCGTCCAGCGGGAACGCCTATCCGGCGGGCTTTCCCGGCGATTCGGCGGACTTTCGTGCTGCGTCACCGGCGTGGTCTTGCCGGATGGCTTTCGCGCCGCTTCTGCACGCGGCGCTCGGTATGATAGCCCAGCGCAAACCCAATCAGGACAAGGGTTTCAAAGATTTACCCTTATATTTTCGAGGGTTTCGGGCGGCTTTCCGGCTTCACATTCCATAGGTCCGGTCCATGCTTAATGATCTGATCGTCGAATACGGCCTGCCGTTGGTTTTTGCCAACGTCCTTCTGGAGCGCCTCGGATTGTCGCTCCCAGCCTTGCCCACACTGGTTTTGACGGGCCGATCACCGCTTCGGTGAGTCTCGGGGCGCAGAGTTCCCCGGCGCCGCAAACGGCCTTCGACAGCCTTTCCCCGTCTCCGTGTTCGCACCGCTCGCCACCATTGTGGCGGTCGCGAGCATCGCCGCGCTGCTCGGAGACGCGCTCTGGTTCTGGCTCGAACGCCGCTACGGCAGCCGCGTGCTCGACTTTCTTTGCAAACTTTCGATTTCCCGCGACACCTGCGTGAGCCGCAGCCCGGGCTTCTTCGCGCGCTTCGGCGTGCGGATTCTGGCGGTGTCGAGGTTCATTCCCGGCCGTCGACGCTGGCGATTCCGGTCGCCGGCGCGACGGGCGTCGGCTGGTGCAGTTTCCTTCTCTACGATGCACTCGGCGCCCTGCTCTGGTCCGGCGTCGGCGTGACGTTCGGCGCGATGTTCGCCGATCTCGTCGACACCGCGCTGGCCTATTTCGATCTCCTCAGGCGTGGCGTGCCTGGCCATCGCAGCGGCGGCGCTCGCGCTATATCTGGCGATGCGCTAGTGGCAACGCATCACGCTGCTGCGGCGCTTGCGCATGGCGCGTGTCGATATCGACACGCGGCGAGCAATGTTGGCGGCCAAACCGTTGCCGCTGGTCGTCGATGTGCGGCGCGGCGAGCATCGCGCGATGGACCCGTACGCGATCCCCGGCACGCTGCTGTTGCGCGAGGGCGATTTCGCATCCCAGATCGCGGGTATCGCGCGCAGCCGCAAGCTCGTCACGTACTGCGACTGTCCGAACGAGATTTCGGCGACATTGGCCGCGCGCGAACTCGCATCGCACGATTTCGCGGATGTCACGCCGCTTCTCGGCGGCCCCGCCGCGTGGCGCGCGGCGGGGTCGAGCCGATCGTGCCCGACGTCCTTCCCATCGTTGCCCCCGATGTCGTGGCGAAATCGCCTTCCGCCTGATCGCCCGGCCCGCTGTTCCTCTTTTCGCTTTCCGCTCTCTGCTTTCGACGCATGTCCGCACCGACGCACGCTTCAACTCCGCCTGATCTTTTCACCCTGCACGATCTTCCCGCGCGCTGGCGGCAGAAGCGCATTTTCACTTTCGCCGATACGCGCTTCGACGGCGGCGCGCGCTTTCTGAATGCATGGCGTCGCTGGCGCGCGGACGACGCGCGTTGCGATCGTCTGCATGTGGCCGCCATCGGCACATTAGCCGATCTCGACGCGAAACCGGACGACGATTCCGACCCGCTCGCCGCGCAACTCGCGCGCGACGCGGGACGCGTCGTGCTGACGCTCGCCATCGGCGATGCCGACGATGGGCTGTCCAAACTTCGGGCGCGCGTCGATGCGTTCCGCGTTCCATCTCGATGCATTCGCCCTAGCCGACGCCAAGCGCATCGCGAAAACGCTCGCACGATTCGCGGGCGATGACGCGACCGTCTCGGCCATCGCAGACGAAACGACGCTCACTGTTGCGCGATGCATTACGCGCGTCGGGCTTCGAATGCGACATACACACGCGAGCCGTGCTGCACGCGCGGTTCGCCCCACGCTGGCGCGTGCGCCGCTACGAACCGCCGCGCGCCATCGATGCCGCGCAACGCGCCGAAGCCGGCGACAGGCTGACCGCGCGCATGAACACCGAAGCGACACGCATCACGCACGATGGCGCGCATTGGCATGTCTTCGACGCAAAAGATACGCCGGTAGTCGATGCACCCGTGCTGATCCTCGCCAATGCGCACGATGCCGCGCGCCTCTCGAACCAGCATGGCGACCCGACGCGCGACCTGCGCGGCCAACTAACGCTGCTCGACGCCACGCTCGCCGAACTGTTACGCGTGCCCGTGATCGGCGATGGTTACATGGTGCTGCTCGGTCCGCACGAAACGCTGATCGGCGCGACCTACGACATCTCGACAGCACGGATCGCGAGATTCACTAGGCGGGGCATCGCGAGAACATTGAACGCGTCGCGCGGATGCTGCCCGGCTTCGGCGCCTCGGCGCGGCCGCGTCGCGTTCGCTGCGTGACGAGCGATCGCATGCCGATGATCGGCCAGATCGCCGACGAAGACGCCGCGCGCCGCGATGCCCGGCGCATGGCCGCTCGACCTGTCGCGCCTGCCGGGTTTGTACGGCGCGTTCGCGTTCGGATCGCGTGGTTTGGTGTGGTCGGTGCTGGCGGCGGAACTGATCGCGTCGCAGATCGAGGGCGAGCCGTGGCCCATCGAGCGCGAACTGGCCGAAGCCGTCGATCCGTGGCGCTTCTTTCTGCGCTCGCTGCGCCACGGAGATGTCGCGCCGGCATAGTCAGTCGCCCCTGCATAAGGTAACCGAGGCAGGCACGGCGAGACGTTGGAGGGAGGT
>LFJI01000388.1 GCA_001235855.1 Candidatus Burkholderia brachyanthoides | reverse complement strand
CGTCTGTTGGAACGTCTTCAGCCGTGCTGAATAGGGTTTTTGAACTGGCCTCTAAAGGACGATGCGCGTGCACCAAGTTAATCGGGCGGCGATTCGGTCGGCATGAGAATGCTCCTATTGGGGGCGATGTTCGGGGGATTGGCGATTCGGCCTGTTGATAAGCGTTCCCGTTTCAGATTGCGTTATTTATCTATTTCGTTATCCAGATCATTAATGTATCTATTCAACGATGAGGAAATGCGAAATGACCTTCGAAAGCGGTGGGCTTACGATGTGCCGCCGGTGCTCGAACCACTTTCCGCTCTCAGTGATACCGCTTCGCCATCGCCTCCAGCGCCATCGGCCTGATCTTTTCCGCATGCCCCGCACAGCCGAACGCTTCGAATCGTTCGATGCACAAATCTCGCGCCACCGCCGTCGCCGCTTTCAATGCGTAACGCGGATCGAACTCCGATTTCGCCGATGCCATCGCACGCCGCATCGCGCCCGACATCGCCAGCCGGATATCGGTATCGATGTTGACCTTGCGCACGCCGTTGGCAATCCCGCACCGGATCTCATCGACCGGCACGCCGTAAGTCGCCGGAATCTCGCCGCCGTGCTCGCGGATGATCGCCAGCCACTCCTGCGGCACCGACGACAAGCCGTGCATCACCAGATGCGTATCCGGAATGCGTTCGTGTATCGCGGCGATACAATCGATCGTCAGAATATCGCCGGTGGGCTGACGGCTGAACTTGTACGCACCGTGCGACGTGCCGATCGCGATGGCCAGCGCATCGATGCCGGTGGCCTCGACGAACGCGCGCGCCTCGTCCGGATCGGTCAGCAGGCGGTCGTGACTCAGCGTGCCGTCCGCACCGACACCGTCTTCCTCACCGGCGCGCCCACCGAATGCGCAGCCTCCACTACGCGCCGGCTCACATCCACGTTGTAGCCATAGTCGGCGGGCGTCTTCTGATCCAGCATGAGCGAGCCGTCCATCATCACCGAGGTAAAGCCAGAGCGTATCGCCTGCTGGCACACCGACGGACTCGCGCCGTGATCCTGATGCAGCACCACAGGAATATCCGGGTGCGCCTCCACCGCCGCGAGCACCAGATGCCGCAGATACGGCTCGCCCGCATACTTGCGCGCGCCCGCCGACGCCTGCAGGATCACCGGGCTTTTCGTGGCCTCGGCGGCTTGCATGATCGCGTGGACTTGCTCCATGTTGTTGACGTTGAACGCGGGCACACCGTAACCGTGCTCCGCAACGTGATCCAGCAACTGCCTCAATGCGCGATGAAAGCCATCTCGATGTCTCCGTTAGCAGATGAAGTTCACGCGGCCACGCGACGCACTTCGTCGACGATCGCCCGCGTCGTCACACCGAAATGTTCGAAGAGCGCGCCGGCGGGCGCAGACTCCCCGAAGCGGTCGATGCCGATCGCCCCGCCGTTCAGTCCGACATACTGCCGCCAGAACGCCCTCTTTTTTCAGCGCTTCGACGGCCGCGAGCGCGAGCGTCACTTCCGATCCGATCGCGATCAGCACGACGCGGCGCGCATCGCGTTCGCTCTGGCTCGGCCAGTCGACGAGCACATAACCGCCCCGCTCGATGCCGTCGATCTGCGCTTCATCGCGCGGCACGAAAGGCAGGTTCTGACGCGACAGCAACAGGCACGAAGGCCAGTCGCGTTCGACCGCGCCGATCCACGCCTGCGCGGTTTCGAGCGTATCGCAGGGACGCCATACGTCGAGACCGGGAATCATGCGCAGCGTCGCGGCATGTTCGATCGGCTGGTGCGTCGGCCCATCTTCGCCGAGACCGATCGAGTCGTGCGTGAAGACGAACACCGTGCGCGTCTTCATCAAGGCGGCCATGCGCAAGGCATTGCGCGAATAGTCGGAGAACGTGAGGAAAGTGCCGCCGAACGGCAGATATCCCTTGTGCAGCGCGATGCCGTTCATCACCGCGCTCATGCTGAACTCGCACACGCCGTAGTGGATGTAGTTGCCCTTCTCCGGCGCTGCCGTGACATCCACCGCTTCCTTCCAGCGCGTGAGATTCGAACCGGTCAGAGCCGCCGAGCCGCCGAGCAGTTCGGGCAACGCGCGACAAGCCTTCGATGGCCATCTGCGATGCCTTGCGCGTCGCGCACGAGCGCATGAGCAGCGTCGCGCCAGTTCGCGGACAGTGCGCCGCGCACGCGCCGCTCGAACTCCGCAGCTTCGTCGGGAAACGCGCGGCGATAGGGCGATAGGCTTCCATGCGGCGGTTCCAGTCTTCATGTGCCGCCGCGCCCACCTCGCGCGCATCCCACAGCACGCGAATGGACGAAGGCACTTCGAACAGCGCATGCGTCCAGCCGAGCGCCCGACGTGTCGCTTCGGCTTCGTCGGCGCCGAGCGGCGCGCCGAGACCGATCACTGTCTTGCAGCAAATCAACGTAGGCTTGCCGGCATCGCGCGCGGCCTGAATCGCGCGCGAGACGGCTCTACATCGTGCCCGTCCACTGCACGCTCGACATGCCAGCCGTATGCTTCGAAGCGCCGGGGCGTATCGTCGGCGAACCAGCCTTCGAGGTAGCCGTCGATCGAAATACCGTTGTCGTCATAGAACACGGTGAGCTTGTCGAGCCGCAGCGTGCCCGCAAGCGACGCCGCTTCGTGCGACACGCCTTCCATCAGACAGCCGTCGCCCACGAACACATAGGTCCGGTGATCGACGATCTCGTGTCCCGGCCGATTGAACTCGCGCGCGAGCAACGCCTCGGCGAGCGCCATGCCAAGCGCGTTGGCCAACCCCTGACCGAGCGGGCCGGTCGTGGTCTCCACGCCGGGCGTCACGCCCACCTCGGGATGTCCCGGCGTCTTGCTGCCCATTTGCCGGAAGCGCTTCAGTTCATCGACAGGCAAGTCATAGCCGCTCAGATGCAACAGCGCATAGAGCAGCATCGATCCGTGCCCGTTCGACAACACGAAGCGATCGCGATCGGGCCAGTCGGGATCGGCGGGATCGTGCTTCAGATAACGGCTCCACAGCTGAGCTGACCCCGCAAAGTTGGACAGTTATTCGGCTAGGCCACTGAGGGCTGAGTCCTGTGATGTACAGAACTCAGCCCTTTCAATTTGAGCTTGATGTGGGTAGCCCCACTGCCTTATGGCAGCGGGGGGCCCCGAAGAACGCAACATGCGACTTTCACCGCATTGCGCTCGAGCACAGCGTTAA
>LFJI01000039.1 GCA_001235855.1 Candidatus Burkholderia brachyanthoides | reverse complement strand
GGGTTTGCGACCAAGCCGCAGATCGCCATCAAACAACTGCGCGAAGCACGGCAAAATGGTGCCCCGAACGGAGTGGTGCTGGCGGATGCCGGTTACGGAGGATATGTATCTGACGCGGCAGAAGCCGCAGGTGTCTGATCTGGTCGCGCAGGTCCATATACGGTGCCGTGCGGCGGGCTTGGCGCTACCAAGCCGGGGAGCAATCGAGCGCCGGCTGAGTGCCCGACCGGCTTCGGAGGTGACGGCCCAGCGTCACGGTCGCAAGGCCGCGCGTTGATGATCGCAGTCACTTCCGGGGCCCCAGCATCGACTTGCCTTGCTTGCGGCCACGCTGCTGCGGCAGGGCAGCAGGCTGGTCAATTGTGGAGCGGCGAGATAGCGCGCCAGCAGGTCGTAGGTCGAGCTGACGCTGCATCCGATCTGGCTGGCTGCCTGGGCAACATCCTCGCGTGTGCGCTTGGTGGCCTTGGCCAGACGACGGATCACGGCGAGCCGGTCACGTGCCCTGGTCCAATCGGCTTCGCTGACCTGCGTGAGGTCGATGGCAGCGGTCATGTCGCCCGCACGGGCTGCTGGCAAGCAGAGCCACCGATAGGTCATCGACCAGCAAGCGCCCCTGCGCGAGCATCCGCCAAATGGTGGCGATGGTGGCGATGGTGGCGATGGTGGCGAGTGCCAACGGGCGCTCAAGCCGCGCCGCCGATACGATCTGCCCAATGGTCAGCGCGCACAGTGACTTCAACGCCGACAACACGGCATCACACGCCGTGCCGTTTGCCACGCTGAACCTGCACAAGTGGATCGGCGTGCCGCTCGGCTGTGGCGCGATCTATATCCGGGGCGGCCGCCTCGACGCCATCGACCGCTATCTCGGCGACCGCACCTGGAGCGCGGACAAGGCAGGTTGCGACGCCATCGTAAATGCGCTGATGCAGCGCTTCGGCGTCTTCACCGTGACGCGACCCGGCCCGGATGCCGGCGAAGTCGTGCGCGTGACGCCCGCGCTGTTTTACGCGCGCATCAGACATCGCGCGTCTATTGGAAGGCATCGAAACGCTCGTGCGCGAAGCGGAGTAACCACCGTTCCGCTGCCCGTCACCCCGTCACGGCGGGCCGCGCATCCAGCCGTTCAATGAGTTCGCCCAGCACTTCCGAGCACGGCGCTTCCACCTTGAGCGCGAGCAACGCGTCCGCGTGCGTCTTGCCGATATTCACCGCCGCGATCGGCTTGCCGCTCTTCGCGGCCTACTCGCAGAAGCTATAGCCCCCGAATACACCATCAGCGACGAGCCGAGCACGAGCAGGCGTCGGCGGCTTCCACAGCGAGCACGCCACGTCCTGCACGAGTTCGCGCAGCACGCTTTCGCGGAAGAACACGACGTCCGGGTTCAGCGCTTCGAGCCGTGCGCTGCACGGCGGTCCGCGTGTGCGCCTCGCCGCGCGCCATGCAGCGCACCCGGCCGACATTGCCGTGCAGTTCGATCACGTCGGGATTGCCCCCGCGCGCGCAACCCATCGACGTTTTGTGCCACCAGCCGATGCACCCGCGAACGCGCCGCCAGCGCCCCGCCCGCACCGCGTGATGCGCCGCATTCGGCGCCGCGCCCGCCACCACCGGCCAGCCGATCAGGCTGCGCGCCCAGTAGTGCAGCCGCGCATAATCCGAAGCGAGGAAATCCTTGAGCAGAATGGGCGCGCGGCCGGTACGCTGGCCTTCGCGATCGCGATTCGCGATAACAGGGAATGCCGGACTCGGTGCTGATGCCCACGCCCGACAGCACGAACAGCCGCGGATGCCGTTCGACAAACTCGTGTAGGGAATGCAATTGACGTCCTTTGCCGCGCATTTATTTCGCGCGAAACCGAAAATATAGGGGGAAACGGCTGGCCCTGCAGGCTGGTGCTGACGCACTCTGGCCTTACCAATTCCGTATAATGCAAACTGGCTTGACCAAATTGCGCGACGCCACTAGATTGTGCGCTGCCCCCACACCAACGACACAAGAGAGACACCATGCTGACCGTCATTTGCGAAACGCCCGGAACCCTGAAAGCCGAACAGCGCGAGAAGCCCGCGCGCGGCGAGAACGAAGTGCTGCTGCGCGTGAAGCGCGTCGGCGTGTGCGGGACGGATCTGCATATCTTCACCGGGAATCAGCCGTATCTGTCGTATCCGCGCGTGATAGGTCACGAGTTGTCAGGCGTGATCGAGGAAGCGGACGCGTCGAGCGGGCTCAAGGCCGGCGACACGGTCTACGTAATGCCGTATCTGTTGTGCGGCAAGTGCATCGCGTGCCGTCAGGGCAAGACCAACTGCTGCGTGAATATTCAGGTTCTGGGCGTGCATCGTGATGGCGCATTCACGGAGTATCTGAACCTGCCCGCGCAATTTGTCCACAAGGCCGAAGGCGTCACGCTGGATCAGGCGGCGATGGTCGAATTTCTCGCCATCGGCGCGCATGCGGTGCATCGCGCGGACGTCAAGCCTGGCCAGCGCGTGCTGGTGGTCGGCACCGGGCCCATCGGCATGGCCGCGATCACCTTCTCGCGGCTGCGCAGCGCGACCGTCACGGCGCTGGATATGCGCGAAGAGCGCCTCGCGTTCTGCAAGCGCGAACTGAAGGTGGATGCGACGGTGCAGATCGGCGAGCGCGACAAGGACGAACTGTTGGCGCTCACCAACGGCGAGTTCTTCGACGTGGTGTTCGATGCGACCGGCAATCCGCGCGCGATGGAACGCGGCTTCGAGTTCATCGCGCATGGCGGCAAGTACGTGCTGGTGTCGATCGTGCAGGATCGCATTTCCTTCGCCGATCCGGAATTCCACAAGCGCGAAGCGACGCTCATCGCGAGCCGCAACGCGACGCCCGAGGACTTCGAAACCGTGCTCGCGGCGATGCGCGAAGGCAAGGTGCCGACCGATGCGCTCAACACGCATCATCTCGCGCTCAGCGATGTGCCGCAGCAGTTCTCGTCCTTGCTCGACCCCAAGGCAGGCGTGGTGAAGGCGATCGTCGAGTGCTGATATGAAGTTTGAGTTTTAGGGTTTAGTCCGGCGCGCCTCTGGATGGCTCGGCCTGCCTTGCGCGTCGTGCCACGGCTCGGCGCTGCGGCACCAGATTTCGTATTCGGGCGGATAAAGCCCGATCTCGTCTACGCCATCGAAGGCGAGATAAACCGGCAATCCACATTGCAGGCAGTGATGCCTGCCAGTGCGGCGGACGACGGCATCGCGGCCGATGCGCCGTGCGGCGCGCAAGCGCCCGCAGCCATCGCTGCCGACGCACCCATG
Organism: Candidatus Burkholderia brachyanthoides; assembly: GCA_001235855.1. Lineage (GTDB taxonomy): Bacteria > Pseudomonadota > Gammaproteobacteria > Burkholderiales > Burkholderiaceae > Caballeronia > Caballeronia brachyanthoides. The sequence goes on along the minus strand of LFJI01000039.1, from coordinate 10,156 downwards.
GCACCCGATGTGGTGGCCACGGCCGCCGATGCGCCCGACGCGCTCGGCGGCCGTGGCAGCGCGACCGGACTGGGATTGACCATCGTGCGTGTCTCGATGGCGTTGTTCTTCGGCGGCGTCTGCGACTCGCGCGCCATGTTGACCTTGGTCGTTTGGTTGGCGTAGGCGCGTAACAGGCGGCGTTGTCCACGGCCTGTTGGGCAGTGCTCTGACTGCGGCCGGGCAAAGTGAGCGGCTGCTGCGCGAGCGCGGCGTCGCAGGTGGCGAACAAGGCGAGTCCCGCGAAAATGGAAAGTCTCATTGGCGTGCTGATCCCCGATGCGGTTTTATTAATCGTTGCAGCTCGCCCACTTCGCCTACGTTGCGGGAACGCGCGGCGCGGGCGGGACGAATCTGCGCCGGGCCTTTGACAAGAATAGAATACCGCGCTCGCGCACCGTCCACGCCAGAAGTACCGGCGTCTTCCGCCAATTTTCAGACCGGAACGAGGTGGGACGCCCCTCATTTGCCCGCTTTTCTCACCGCTTCACGCCGTCCACGCTCAGAACTTTATGTCGACGCCGAGGCCGATTACCCACGGATCATTGGTGCCGCCCGCCGACGCGCTGATGCGCATCCGGATCTTCTTCATATCGGCGTTGACGAACAGATTGCGTGCCACCTGCACATCGACGCCCGCTTGCAAGGCCGGGCCGAAGCTGCTGTGCTTAATCGAGACAGGCGTGTCGCCCGCTTTCAGCTTGTCGTTATAAAAGTACGTGTAGTTGATGCCCGCGCCCACGTATGGCCGCACGCGGCCCGCTGCAGTAGCAGCGTCGGCGGCAGCACGCCCACGCCGCCCAGACCACCGATGCTCGGCGTCGTCACCTGATGACGCGAGGTGCCCAGAATCAGTTCGACGCCGATGTTGTCGCGGATCATGTAGGTGAAGTCCAGTTCGGGCACGATCGCGTTGTTCACGTTCACGCCCAGCGTGCCGAGCGCCGACACTTGCTGCGGCATGATGTTGATCGCGCGCAGGCGCACCAGCCAGTCGTTCGCGTGGATGCCGTCGCCGTACGAACTCGTACTGGCGGGTAGAGGCGCCGGCCGCCTTCGCACCGTCATCCGCCGCATGTGCCGCGCCCGCGAACAGTGCCGCGCAAGCCAGTGCCATCACCCCAATGAGCTTTTTCATCTTCTCGATTCCAACGTTAAAGCTGGAATTCTCCGGAGGTGTCGCAGCCCTGCTTTGATGCGGGTCAAGCCTGCGCAAGCCGTGCGAACACGCCACGCGCAAGCTTGCGATCCGACAAGCAAGGCGCGATCGGGTCCGCAGCTTGCTAAAAACTTGCTAAAAAGAGAGTAAAGCGCAGAACAATGGGAGGACGAGATGCGACCCGCAATCCGCGTGCTTGAGCGCACCGCAGCCGTGCTGCTCGGCGGCAGCATCGCCGTAGTGGCTAGCGCTCAGCAAACGCAGCAACGCAGATGCCGAACAAGCTTCAATACGACAGCACGACAGCACGCCGGCGTATCAGGAGCACAACACGACGACGCCCGCCGCTGCCGGTGCGAGCGGCGCATTGAACACCAAGCCCGGCAAGCAATCGGCCAGCAAGCAGCCAACGCCGAATCGCGCGAACGGCCTCGGCATGGACGCCGACGCGGCCAGTATGGGGAAGAAAGAGTAAGTGCGCGGTGCGCTTACCGGAACCTCAGGCGTCGCCGGTTTTATTCGGCCACGTCGAATAACATGACGACTCCGTGACGCTCGCCTCGTCCGATGCATGTACGGGCACCGCACTTTTCACGACGTCGGGGAGGTCTTCGCCGAACCATGCGACCTAGCGGCGGCGTTCTTCCACGTAGGCGTTCCAGCCTTTTGCGTTGCTGCCGAAGAAATCGTGCCGCACGGTGTTGGCGATCGCCGCGCGATTGAGTTCGGCGTCGAGCAGCACTTTCGGCCATACGAAGAATGCGCCAGATGAGCGTCGGATGAACTCGTGCGGCGTCATCCCGCCATCGCGAAGTTCAGCAAGGTGGGGCCCGCAAGCGCGTCGTGTTGCCGCGCACGGCTGCGGCGATGCTCGCGTAATCGTCAGCGCATTGGCTCAGGCAATACACGGTTTCCATCACATCGCCCAGATGCAGCAGCAATGCGCGTCGTTCGTAGGGATCTGTGACGCCGCCCTTTTGTTTCGTCATTCGCTTGTCCGATATTCCGATGATTGTTTCCGTTGCACGCGCGGTTCGTTCTTCACATGATCCGTGCCGCGCGCAGTCGAGTCATCTCAATTTTAACGAATGCGACGCGCCGTGCTCTGTTCTCGAGCGCGCTGCATTCATCGGCAGATGCTGTACGGCCCCATGTCCACATGAAAATGTGTCGTATGCAAAGCATTGCAGTCGGGGCCGAGCGTCGTGGCAAAGGAACGGCATGCGCCGTCGTGCACGCGCTGGAGAAACGATGCATCTTTCGAGTTCGTATCGCCCTATTGCGCGAGTGTGATGCGCTTTCCGTCCGCGAGCACAAAGCCCGTCAGATCGATCGCGTTGGCACTCGCATGCTGGCTCCAGCGCGGTGTCCCGGTGTCCTTTTGATGATTCACGTTGCGGCATGCATAGCTGCCCACATGTTCGATGCGCGTGACACGCTCACCGAATACTTCGCGCGCCGCAGGCTGAACATAGCGATGCTCGAACTCCGCGATACCGAGCGCAAGCGGACACGTCGCGAGAAACGGCGCGTGCTGAGCGTGTGTCGTCGGCTGCGTCACGCGCACGACGTCCTTCAGTTCGCAGCCGCCCGCGCCGGTGGCATCGGCCATGGAGCGATATGAGAGACCCGAGGGTTTCGAGCGACGCCGAGCAAAGCAAGGGATCGCGCTGGGTGCGCCAGCGCTTGTACGCGGTGAAGGGTCCGTCCGCACATCGAACGCACATCGAACGCACATCGAACGGTGTGAAGGGATCGTAGCGCTCCGGCACGCCGATGCGCCGCGTGTACACGCCGTAACCGAACGCCAATGCGGCCGCGAGCGCCACCAGCACGACCCCGATGACGATCCGTCCGATCACGCCGCGCTCCATGCGCTTACAGAGGACACGCGCGACGCGCTCAACCGCCCTCCGCATACGCCGCGCTGGACTGCACGCGCTCGGCGAGCTTCGCGTCGTAACTCGAGTGAACATGCACGCGTTTCTTGTCGGGATACGCATATGTATAGGCCTTTCGCAACGCGAGCGACGCTTCATGAAAGCCCGAGAGAATCAGCTTCTGCTTGTTCGGATAATGCGCGATATCGCCGACCGCGAAGATGCCGGGCCGCAACGACTCGTAGTTCGACGTATCGACTTCGATGCGCCCGCCGCGTACATCGAGATTCCACTCGGCGATCGGCCCGAGATCCGCGACCAGCCCATACAGCGCGACGATCTTCTCCACGGCGAGATCCGTCGCGCCCTCGATCTGCTTGATACGCACCGAGCGCAGTTCGCCGCCGGGTGCGTCGAGCGATTCGATCATGCCGACGACGAAGTCCACCTCCCCCGCTTCCACCGCGCGCTTCATCGCCGCGACCGAATTCGCCGCCGCCGAAAACCCGTTGCGCCGATGCACGAGCGTCAGTTTCTTCGCGACGTTCTTGAGCGCCAGCACCCAGTCGAGCGCGGAATCGCCGCCACCCGCGACGAGCACCTCGCGGTTTTCGAAATCGGCCAGACGCGCGACGCTGTAATGCACCGAACGATCCTCGAGCGCGGCGGCTTCCGGCACCTGCAACCGTTGCGGCACGAATGCCCCATTGCCGGCAGCAATGAGAATGGCTGCGACATCGAAGGTCATGCCGTGTTCGGTGCACACCGTCCATCGATGATCCTCGCGCTGCTCTACCGACTGTACGCGCTGGCCCAGATGAATCGGCACATCGAACGGGCGAATCTGCTTCAGCAGACGCTCGACGAGTTCGCGCGCCGTGCAGGAGGGAATCGCAGGGATATCGTAAATGGGCTTGTCGGGATACAGCTTGATGCATTGCCCGCCGATACGGTCCAGGCCATCGACGATCTGGCAGCTCAGGCCGATCACGCCGGCCTCGAAGGCCGCGAACAGACCGACCGGGCCCGCGCCGACGATCAATACGTCGGCGGTGACGACTTGCGTTTGGGGTTCCATGTTTTCGTGTCCGTTTGGTCGCGTGCGCAGACGATTCGCGCAGCATTCATCGGACCACGATACAGAAACCGTCACGTTGCGGCAACGAAGCCCCTGCTCGCCTGGCGGCAATAGGCTTCACGCCGCGCTCATGTCGCGTTCAGGGCTTGTTCAGTTCGCGCGCGTAATACGATGCCGCCGCATCGATCTCTTCCGGCGTCATGTTGCGCGTGACGTTGCGCATCACCGCGTCGATATCGTTGGTGCGTGTGTTGTCATGAAACGCAGTGATGCGCCTTCGTATAAGCGGTCGGCAAGTCGTCGAGCCACGGGCTGCCCGCCTTGTTGTCGATGCCGCCGTGACATGCGGTGCACGGTGCGATATTGCGCATCGGCGCACTGTGTGCGCCGATCGGCGGCGCGAGCGATGCGCTCACCTTGCGTTGCGCGGGCGGCCTCGGCAGGCTCGCGTAATACGCGGCGAGATCGCGCATGTCCTGATCGCTCAGGTTCACGGCCATCGGCGACATCATCGCGTTGGTGCGCGCGCCGCTCTTGAAGTCGATCAGTTGCTTGTAGTAACCGATGCATACTGTCCCGCCAGATTCGGTGGATTCGCCTCGCTCATGCCGCGCTCGCCATGACACATCGTGCAGCGCAATGCGAGCGTCGCGCCGCGTCCCACCGCGTTCGCCGTGACATGGGTGAGCAGTTGCGGCGTGACTTCCACTTGCGAGAGCTTGAGCTTCGGCTCGACGCTTGCCTAGTCAGAATACCAGGTGCTCGGCGCGCCAGCCGCGCTGCAGATCGCGTTCGAGATGCCGGTGAAGCCCGCATCACGCTGCGCGGAAGACAACCATACGAGACCGATCAGCGCCGACGCCAGCGCAAGCCCGAAGGTGCCCGCTACGCTGACCGCGAACCAGCGATTGCGGAAGGTGAAGAGGCGTTCGTCGCTCATCGCTGCGCTCCGATGGAAACGGCGGGCATGGCGGTATCGCCGCCGCGCGACACGAGTTGTGCGCGATCGGGTAACCGTAGTTGACGAGCGTGAGGCCGATCACCAGTGCGATCCACAACGCGAAGGTGTTGAGTGCGACCGGTATCGTCTGCGGCTCGTGTACCACGCGGCTGAAGCGGAACGCTTCGGGCGCCACCTGCGGCGCGCGATGCCCGCCGATCAGCACAGCGAAAAACAGGATCGCCGATATCACCAGGATCACGCCGCCGATCACCGAGACGATCACGGATAGCGCCTGCGCCGAGACGACGGGATCGTTGTAATCGTAGAAGGCCATGCGCCTAGGCATGCCGAGCAGCCCGACGAAGTGCCATGGGCACGTCAGCACGATCATGCCGATGAACCACAGCCACAGTTGCCAGCGCATCAGCTTCAGGCTGGTCAGTGCGCGGCCCGTGAGATGCGGCCACAAGTCGTAGGCGATCACAAAGTACATGATCACGATCGCGCCGCCGAAGCCGAGCATCACGAAGGAGAACGCGACCGCGAGCATTATCGGATTAGACCAGGGCAGCACTCTGATCCAGCCGAACGCGCCCTTGCCGCCTCGTAGCCGTGCCGCGACTTCGACGGATGCGCAGATCGTGAAGACCGTGAGCAGTGTCGGCACCGCGACGAGCGCGGTGAACACCGAGTGCATGAACTTGAAGCCCGATCCCACTTAAGGATCGGCAAACAGATGGTGAATGCCGATCGGCATCGACACCACTAGAAACAGGATGAACGAGATGCGCGCCATCGCATCGCTATACAGGCGGCCGCCGATCGCGCGCGCGGGATGATCGTGTAGTACGCGATATACGCGGGCATCAGCCAGAAATAGACGATGGCGTGCAGCGTCCACGAGAAGAGAAGAACACGCGTGCAAACCCCGCGTCGATGGTGTGCTTGAAGCCGAGCGTGACAGGCAGAATCAGGAACAGCACTTCGATGGCCGCACCGACCGCCGTCCAACCCTACAGGTACGCGCCTGCGACGGTCGCGAACATCGCGAGCAGCACCGGCTTGCCGCGATTTTCGCGCCGCCATGACGCGAGATTCACCGACATCAGCGCGACCCAATACCCACGAGCCGACCACCACCAGCACCACGCCGATATAGAAGAACGCGTTGGCGATCATCGGCGGGTAAAACGTGTAGAGCACGGAGGCGAGGCCCATCGCGACGGGCGTTTCCGCGCACACCGCGCCGATGGCGACGAGCCACCAGCCGAGCCACGCCAGCGCAAATCGACCAGCGACCGCTTGAGCGCGAGTTCTCTCACCGCATAGCCGAAGCCCATCGCGATCAAGGTGGGAAAAGCATAACCCATCACGGTGCCGTGCGCCGTCACCGAGCGATAGTAAAACTCCGGATTCTGCAGCCACGAATGCAGCGGGCTGCGCACCAGCATCTGCCACGCGCCGAGAAGCAGCGCGACACCGAAGGCGATGAACACCAGCCAGAAATGCGCGAGTACGAGGCGCTTGCTATTGAACACAGGACACTCTCCGCGAATCGGCCGGCAGCTTGCCAGCCATCTGCATGAACTCGGTGCGATCCACCACCTTCACATGCGCCCACATGTTCTGATGCCCCGTGCCGCAGTAATTCGTGGCACGGCATGGTGTGATCGCCGGTCTTGTCGAAGGTGGTCTTGAAGGTGGACATATAGCCCGGTTCCAGCATCGAATTGATATTGGTATCGGTGATCAGAAAGCCATGCACGACATCCGAACTCGTCGCGCGAAAGGTGACCGGCACGCCCGGCGGCACGACGATGCATTGCGGCGTGAACGAATACTGCTGCGCGACGATGCGCACCGTGACCGACCTGTCCGCCTCGGGCGCGGTGCCGAGATTGCTTTCGACGAATTCGCCAGACACGTGCAGCGTTTCGGGTCGAATGGTCTCTCGACGCGCGAAGGCGGCATCATCGCCCAGTGCAGGCCGGTGTAGACCATCATCGCGACGAGCACGGCGACAAATGAAGAGGACGAGCATCGCCCAGCGTCTCTCGACCCGTTCGGCGACTTCATGCGAGGCTGGTTGGATAGCCATATATTCGTATGCCTGATTGCTCGTTGACTCACCAAATCACAGAATCACTGAATCACGCCGCGCAGCAGGAACACCGCGAAGTAGAACCAGAACCAGATGCCGATCACGATCGCCGTCGAAATGCCCGCCAGCGCGATTGCGCCGCCCGGACCGTTGCGCACGATCTCATTGACCTTGTCGTCTTCGACTGAAGCTTCGTTATGGTCTTCGTTCATGATGGTGCAGAGGCTCGATCATCAATACAGCGGCGCCGAACGCAACTCGTTGACTTCCTTCACGCTCACCGGCGCGCCGCGATTGCCCCAGGCCGTGCGAATATACGTCACGATCGCCGCTACTTTCACATCCGACAACGACTGCGCGAACGGCGGCATGCCGTACGGCTTCGGGTTCTTGAACGTGCCTGGCGGATAGCCGCCGTTCAGCCCATGCGGATCGGATTCACCGCGGAACTCATCACGATCGACTGATTGTTCGCGAGCGGCGGAAAATCCGGCGGCTTGCCCTGACCTTGCGTCGCGTGACATTCGGCGCACTGGGCGTCGTAGATCTTTTTTCCGAGCGGCGAAAGACTCGTCTTTTTTTTTGTTCGACTACTGCCTGGCTGGGCGGCTCGGACTTGTCGCCTGAGCGAGCGGGCAAGGCCTTCAGATACACGGCCATCACGCGCACGTCGTCTTCGCTAAGATATTGCAGACTGTCATAGACGACTTCGGCCATCGGCCCCTACACCGCGCCGCGATGACTCACGCCCGCATGCAAAAGGCCGACGATCTCGTCGATGCTCCAGTCGCCCAGCCTCGCCTCCTTGTTTGATGTGAGAGAGGGCGCGTACCAGTTCTGGATCGGAATTAGCCCGCCCTCGAAGGCCTTCGACGTCACGTGTTGCCACCGAGCGCGTTGATCGCAGTATGATACATTGAGCAATGCTCGAGCCCTTCGACGAGATACTCGCCTTCCTTGAAGAACAGCGAGCGCCAATCGATCAGCAACTGCCACTTGTTGAACGGAAAGCGCAACTCATGCGCACGGTTCGGCTGATGCACGGGCGGCGTCGACATGAGGAACGCGTAGATCGCATCCGAGTCGGCACGCGTCACCTTGGTGTAGGAAGCGAACGGCATGGCCGGATAGAGCAGCGAGTCGTCGCGCGAGCGGCCGGTGTGCATCATCGTGTAAAACTCGGTGGCGCTCCATTTGCCGATGCCCGTCTCCTTGTCCGACGAGATATTCGGCGTGTAGAGCGTGCCGAACGGCGTGTCCATCGGACGGCCACCGCCGAAGGTCTTGCCGGCCAACAGAGTATAGCATGCGATGCAGTCGCCCGCGCGCGAGGTATTCGCCGCGCTTGACGGTTTCGGTGCTTGTGCTTGCATCGCCTTGCGCATGCGCGTGATTGAGAAACGCGACGCATGCGAAGGTGACCACAACGGCGAGCGCTTTGAGAGGTCGGAAGCGAAGCACGTCGGGTCCCCGTCAGTTGTGGACGCTGCCGCATGCGAGCGGCATCTTCAATGAACCGGCCGCGACCGGCACAGGATCGGCAGGCGCGGGCAAGGACGCGAGATACGTGGCGATCGCGGTGATATCGCGCTCGCTCAGCAGCTTCGCGACATGGCTCATGCAGTCGGGCGCGATCGTCGTGCGCGTGCCGTAGTGCCATGCGCCGAGCTGCGCGTCCGCATGCAGGCCGAACAGGCCGGGAATGGCCAGCTCCATGCCGGTCATCGCGCTGCCGTGACAACTCACGCAGGCGGGCACCTTGCGCACCGCGTCGCCCTTCATGACGAGCGCCTTGCCGAGTTCGAGCGTCTTCGCATCGACGGCGACGGGACCGGGCTTCGGAAACGGTGGGTGCTCGGCCGCGAAATAATCGGCGATCTGCTTCAGGTACGCATCCGGAAGATACGCGAGCAGATAGTTCATCGGCGGATACTTGCGGCGGCCGTCGCGGAACGCAATCCGCAATCAGTTGATTGTACAGATAGCCGGACGGCTTGCCTGACAGGCGTGGAAAGTAGTCGTTGTCGGTACCCTCGCCGTGTGCGCCGTGACACGCCGCACAACCCATCACGCGCGTCTGCATGGTGTCGGGCGCGCGTTCGAACGGCGCGTCGTCCGCGGCAAGTGCGGCGATGCTGAAAAACGCGAGCAGCACGAACAAGGTCGACGCACTGCGCTTCACCACGTTTCTCACGTCACCCCCGTTGATCGATAAGCCGTATTCGATGCGCTCGCGCGCACCGGGAGAACACGATGCGATCGAGCCTTTTCAAGGTGCTGCGCTGTTGAACGGGTTTCGCTTGATTCTTCTGATCTTAGAAGATAGCGACCGTTTTTCCAGCACCGAGATTGTCTCAATGCGCATGCGGGCTGCGGACGAGGCGCGTGATCATTTCTTGCGTTTGAACAATAAAGCGCACTTTTTTGAGATTGGCGATACGCGCGCATATGAAGAGCGGACTCTGCATATGAAGAGCGGACTCTTCATACAAGCGCGGTTTCGATCAAGCGATATCTTTTTGAGAAACGGGAGTCAAGCGCCGCGCGATATGTACGTGCGGCGCGCAGGCCTTCGGGGAAGGGATTACTTGAGGCCCAGCCGCCGTGCGAGACGGTTCAGATTGGCGCAGTCGATGCCCAGTTCTGCTCGTGACACGCGAGGGCGTCGAGGATGAGCGAGCGCTCGTATGCGGTGACGGCATCGCGCAGATTGACACCGGGCGCGGACGCAGGCGTCGCGGCGGGTGCGGCATCGCCGGACGATGTCGCGGTGTCGTGTGACAGCGAGAAATCGGCGGCATGCAGCGTGAGGATGCGCGGCCGCTCGCGTTGCGCCGCCAGCACCTTCAACGCGCTGCGCCCGATCAGATGCTCCAGTTCGTGCACATTGCCGGGCCAGTCATAAGAGGCCAGTTCAAAAACCCTATTCAGCACGGCTGAAGACGTTCCAACAGAC
>LFJI01000387.1 GCA_001235855.1 Candidatus Burkholderia brachyanthoides | reverse complement strand
AAAACACGACATTTCTAAATGGCTACCGCTACGACATATTGAAATGGCCGCGACAAATTCACGATTAAATTCATAGAGTTTATGACAAACGGAACTAACGGCGGCATCCAGATCCGCGGCAGCATCCCTGCCATCGTCACACCGATGCACGAGGACGGTAGTCTCGATCTGCCGGCGTTTCGAAAACTCGTGGACTGGCACATCGAGCAAGGGTCGAACGGCATCGTCGTCGGCGGCACGAGCGGTGAATCGGCCACGCTGTCGGTCGAAGAGCATGTGCTGATGATCCAGACGGCCGTCGAGCACACCGCGCGCCGCATCCCGATCATCGCTGGCGCGGGCGGCAATTCGACGGCGGAAGCCATCGAGCTCTCCAAGCAGGCGAAAAAGGTCGGCGCGGACGCCACGCTGCAAGTGGTTCCGTATTACAACAAGCCGACGCAAGAGGGCATGTATCGCCACTTCAAGGCGATCGCCGAAGCCGTCGACCTGCCCGTGATCCTCTACAACGTGCCGGGCCGCACCGTTACCGATATGAGCAACGAGACCATCCTGCGTCTCGCAGACGTGCCGGGCATCATCGGTGTGAAGGAAGCGACGGGCAACATCGACCGCGCCGCGCACCTGATCAAGCACGTGCCGGCGCATTTTGCCATCTACAGCGGCGACGATCCCACCGCCATCGCACTGATGCTGCTGGGCGGCCACGGCAACATCTCGGTGACGGCCAACGTCGCGCCGAAGGAAATGAGCCAGTTGTGCCGCGCCGCGCTCGAAGGCGATGTCGTCACCGCGCGCCGCATCCACATGCAACTGCTGTCCCTGCACAAGCAGTTGTTCTGCGAAGCCAATCCAATTCCGGCCAAATGGGCGCTGCAGGCGCTCGGCCGCATGGAAGGCGGCATCCGCCTGCCGCTCACGCCGCTCGACGCGAAGTATCACGACGTCGTGTGCGACGCGCTGCGCGACGGCGGCCTGCTCGCCTGAGTGTGGTCGCATGCGGCGGCGTATCGCTTCGATGCTCACGCCGCCGCTAGCAATCGTCATGCACCGCTTCGCTCATCATCCGCCGCACATCGGCATCGACTTCGCGCGAAGCTAGATCGATGCGACGCAATGCATTATCCGCAGCAAAGAAGGAGCTCATGAAACGTTCCGCTCTTCTTACACAAGCCGCACGCCTGAGCGTGCTGTCGCTCGGCGTTGGTGCGCTCGTCGCGCTTTCGGGTTGCGACGCGCTCAACGACTGGCTCGCACCGGACCGCGTCAACTACAAGACCGCGGCAACGGCGCCGAATCTGAACGTGCCGACCGATCTCAGCACGGCCGATATCAGCCAGCGTTACGCCGCGCCGCCCGCCGTCAACACGCTCGGCGGCGCCGCCGAGCGCACGCCGACGCCCGCCGGCAATCTCACGCTCGGCGTGCCGAACACGCAGGACCCGTTCGGCATGCACGTGGAGAGCGACGGCGACCGCCGCTGGCTAGTCATCGACGGACGCATGCCCGATCAGGTGTGGCCGCAGTTGAAGGAGTTCTGGACCGAGAACGGCTTCACGCTGAAGACCGACTCGCCGCAGACCGGCATCATGGCGACGGACTGGGCGGAAAACCGCGCCAACATCCCGAACGACTGGTTCCGCAACAGTGTGGGCAAGCTGTTCGACTTCGCGTATTCGTCGGGCACGCGTGACATGTTCCGCACGCAAGTCGATCGCACCGCCGACGGCTCGACGGATCTCAACGTCACGCACAGTGCGATGGAAGAAGTGCTGACGGGCCAGGACAAGACCTCGTCGCGCTGGGAAACGCGTCCGCGCAATCCGGCGCTCGAAGCTGCGATCCTGCAGAAGATCATGCAGAAGTTCGGCCTCACCGAAGCGCAGGCCAAGCAGCTCGCCGACAATCCGCGTCCGGTGGGAGCGAATGTGGCGGTGGAGCAGAACGGCGGCGCATCGACGCTCGATCTCGCCGAGCCGTTCGATCGCGCATGGTTGCGTGTGGGCCTCGCGCTCGATCGCACCAACTTCACGGTCGACAACCGCGACCGCGAGAAGGGCATCTACTACGTGCATTATTCGGACTCCATGGCGGAGTTGAAGAAGGACGGTTTCTTCGGCAAGTTCTTCTCGAGCAACACGCAAAAGCCGACGCGCCAGTTCCTCGTCAACGTGAAGCCGAAGGCCGACGCGGTGACGCAGGTCGGTGTGGTCGATTCGAACGGCCAGTCGGATAGTTCATCCGATGCGCAGCGCATCGTGTCGCTGTTGCATGCGCAGTTGAACTGACGCATCGTGAGATTCGCCAGCCTCGGGAGCGGGAGTGAAGGTAACGGATTGCTCGTCGAGGTGGCGAGTGGCACGACCACGACGCGCATTCTGCTCGACTGCGGTTTTTCCGGCAAAGAAGCGCAACGCCGTCGCTCGGGTGCCGCGCCGACGAACTGGATGCCATCGTCACACGCGTGAGCATACGGATCACATCGGCAGCGCGCTGACGCTCGCGCGCAAGTTTTCCATTCCGCTGTATATGATCTGGGGTACGGCGAGCGCCGTTGGTGCCGACGATGCCGGCATCGAACTGCACGTGTTGTGGGGCGATGAAAACGTCGCCATCGGCGTGTACTGCCCTATACCGTGCCTCACGACGCGCGCGAACCGCTGCAGCTGCAATACGTGTTTTCGGACGGCGCATGCCGGCTTGGCGTGCTTACCGACGTTGTGGGCGTCGCGACGCCGCATATAGTCAATGTGCTGAGCGGCTGCGACGCGCTCGTGCTCGAATCCAATCACGACGTCGAGATGCTCGCCACGAGCCGCTATCCGCCTTCGCTGAAGGCCCGCATCGGCGGGGACGCACGGACACCTTAATAATGACGCGACAGCCGCGATTCTCGCCTCGCTGGATCGCTCGAAGCTGCGTCATCTTGTAGGCGGCGGCGCATCTGAGTCAGCAGAACAATCTGCCGCATCTCGCGCAGGCCGTGCTTGCGGGCGTGGTGAATGCGGCGGCGCTCGATGTCGTCGTCGCCACGCAGGACGAAGGCTTCGACTGGCTCGCGCTTTGATCGTGCGTGATCACGCGCGCATGGAAGGTATTGAACTGCCAAGCATCCTGTCCGCGAAGCCGTCCATGCAATAGACGAGTTGAAACGAAAAAACCGGCCCAAGAGCCTAATACCGTTCAGTTAAGGTTTCTTCTGAGATACCGAACGGAGTAACGTTTTGG
>LFJI01000386.1 GCA_001235855.1 Candidatus Burkholderia brachyanthoides | reverse complement strand
ATCGTATTGCCGACTCCAGCGGCGCGTCGGCGCTGGCCGCTAAACGCTTGCTGGCATCGCGTCATATGCGCGCAGATGCTAGACAAGCGTCACGTTTTGAGCGAAGCCGCGATGCTACCAGCAACAGATTACGGATGCTTGACTGGATGAACCGGTTCGTCCAGATTTTTTGTGATCACGCGCTTCTCCCTCGCTGTTCCCTTCCCGATCCGATGGCGGCTTCGGCGTCGTTGTTAGAATCGACGGGCCTTCTTCGCTACACGCTCCCACATGAACGCCTGAACTCTCGCCTTCGCACGCGCTGCCGCGCTTCTCTGCGCCGGGTCAATCGTTTACGCCCCCGCGCTTGCCGACGATGAAGCGACGCAGACCATCGTCATGGTCCGTCACGGTGAAAAGCCCGCGAACGGGCTGGGCCAGTTAACCTGCCAGGGGCTCAACCGGTCGCTGGCGCTGCCGCACGTGATCGAAAGCAAATACGGCCGTCCGGCCGCCATCTTCGCGCCCGATCCGTCCACAAGAAGAAAGACGACCGCGGCACCAAATACGACTATGTGCGCCCGCTCTCAACCATCGAGCCGACGGCCGTCTACTTCGGCTTGCCGGTGGAGGCGTCCATCGGCTTCAAGCAGGACGGCAAGCTGATCGATGCGCTGCTGTCATCGCGCTACCGGAACAGTCTGGTGGTGGTCGCCTGGGAGCACGCGGTGATGGAGTCGGTGGCGAAAAGCATCGTCAAGCGTTATGGCAGCGACGCGACGAGCGTGCCGCGCTGGGAGAGTCCCGACTACGACAGCATCTACGTGGTGCGCATCACGCAGCATGGCGGCAAGACGACGGCCGCCTTCCATACGGACCGCGAAGGGCTAGACGGCCAGCCGGCCGCCTGCCCCGGACACTGACCGTTCAGAGATGCAGGAACGCGAGGACCGATACCACCACGCCAGCCGCGCCCATCGCGCCGGCCAGCACGAACAGCTTGCGGTTGTTGGTCAGTGACGTGATCGCCGCGAGCGAGATCGCAACGCTCAGGAGCGCCAGCGCCTGACCGAACAGATGCTGCGGATGCTCCTTCGTCTCCGAGCGGTGGTTCGCGTCCTCGACCTGCTTTTCCAGATCCTGCGCTTTCGCGGTGATCTCCTTCTTGCACGCCCCGTACTTGGCGATCTGATCGCGATAGAACGCCTGACGCTCCGCCAGCGCGAGTTCGGCGACGAGTTCCATCAGGTGGTCCTTGCTCGATTGCGCCTGGTACGCCTGGTAATAGCTCCATTGATCGCTCGCCTTGCTTTGCAGCAGCACGGTGTCGTTCTTGAAGATGAGCGCTTGCGTTTGCAGGACGCCTTCCTCGTAATGGAGCAGCCCTGAGAGGGCCGCGAGAATCGCGGTGAAGACGGCGACCCAGCGCGAAAGGGAATCGCCCGCGTGGGCGGCGTGTTCGACCATGTGGTCATGAGAAGCGTGTTCGTGGGACATGCGTTCTTTTCTGGCAGACGCTGTGGCGGCCGCGGTTCGTGGCAACGCACCCGATCTTATCTCAATAAAATGCGGACGGATGCGCACGTCGCATCGGCCAACGGCGCCGTGGCGCGGCGGCGCGCGGTTTCGATTACCCTGAGGCCTTCGCAAATGCACGCTTCGCCCTCTCCGCTTCCATGAACTCACCCCAGCAAGACTACGCATTGAACTTCGACATAATGAGTGCGCCGACGAAGCGACCGCCTGTCTGCCCGCCGCCGTCGCCGTGCACGATCAGCTTCAGACGCTCGCGCGCGAAGTGCAGTTACTCTCCGGTTAGGTGGCGGGCGTCGTGCGCCTGTGTGCAAATGCGTCGGCCAGCGTCGGCTTTCTGCCGGAGCGGCTTAAGGCGTTTCAGGCGCGCTATCCGCACGTGCAGATCGCGCTCACCGAGCAGATCAGCGACGAAGTCGTGCGCACGTGTCTGGACGGGCGCGCGGACATCGGCATCTCGGCGAGCGGCAGAATGCCGGGCGGCCTCGATTCGTGGCCCTTCGCCGACGCCGACGATCCGCTGATGGTCGTGCTGCCGCTCGGCCACGCGCTGACCGAGTCCGAGACGCTCGCCTTCGCCGAGGTGCTGCGTTATCCGCTGGTCGCGTTGCAGGAAAGCGGCTCGCTCGATCTGATCCTCAAGGAGCACGCCGATGCCGCGCGTCCGCCGCTGAGGCTCGCGGTCACGGTCAACAGTTTCGATGCGCAATGCCGCATGGTCGAAGCGGGACTGGGCATCGGCATCGTGCCGATCAGCGCGGCGTCGGCGTTCGCGGGATCGCACGGCTTCGTGCGCTGGCCGCTCGCCGAGCCGTGGGCGGCGGCGCGCAGCCTGCGCGTGCATGCGCTCAAAATCTCGTCCCGGTTGATGGCCGTTCAGGCGCTGATCGACGCGCTGACGGAGCGTTAGCGAAAGCGTTGACGAGGGCATCGCCAGACGCGATGTCCCTCCTGCCGATTCAGCACTTCTCGGGCGACGCCCGACACGGCTAGATTCGCGTGCAAGGAGAATCCGCAATGAAGCAATTGAACCTGTCCGGCCGCATCCTCTTTCTGAGCACGGACCCCGACGCAATCGAGCGGCAACTCGCGGGCGCCGACCTCACGCAAGAGACAGACGGCGGGCGCGCCGCGCGACGATGTCGTCTCGACCGCGTGCCCTATCTCGGCCTGCGGGCGAGCGAGCGCAATCCGTTCGGCATCGACGCGGTGCGCAACGGCGGGTTCTGCGTGACCGTCGCAGGCAATCGTTACGGCAAAGGCTCGTCGCGCGAGCATAGCCCGGTAGCGGAGTATCGCGCAGGCATCCGGCTCGTGATCGCGAAGAGTTTCGAGCGCATCTACCGGCAGAACGCGGACAACCTCGGACTCTTCAGATCGACCGATTTCGGTTTGATCGAACGCATCCGGCGCGGCGAGGCGATCGATATCGAGGAACTGGTCGCCTCGCGCGATCAGATCGCGGCGGCGATCCTGCGCAACGGCGGCCTGCTGCAATACGGCGCACGCCACATGCGCGACATTTCCGTGCAAGCGCACGCCGGTGACGGCGCGCCGCGCACGCTGGCGCAAAAGATCATCGAGCGTCACGCGTTGCGCACCGAGGCGAGCGGCGATTCGCTCGCGCCGGGCACGGACATTTTCGTGCGCGCGGACTGGCACTTCATCCACGAGTACAGTGCGACACGTGTCGCCGTCAGCCGCGCGTCAAGCGGCATGCAGTAGGCG
>LFJI01000385.1 GCA_001235855.1 Candidatus Burkholderia brachyanthoides | reverse complement strand
ACATAGATGACAAGAGCAATTTAGGTTCTGCCTGTATAGCGGCGATCTGATGTCCGGCGATACGGTCTTGTTCATTCATACGCGTTGTTCCGTGTTTCATTCAGCGAGGATGACCGGTTCCTGCGGTCCTTTCAAACGCACCGGCGGCACGCGGCGCGTTTGCCAGAACGACACGCCACCAGCGCCGCCACCGACAAGCCGATGTGAATCGCCGCCACCAGCGATTCGCGTGCCGATTCCAGCAGCGCCGCGCCGTCGTGTCCAGCCGACGCGAGTTGCGCGAGCAGCACGCGCTGACCGTCGCGGTTGATGAGGATCTGCGGATCGGACAGGTCGGCGAGCCATTTCATCGCATGATCTTTCTCGAGCGCGAGGCTCACGGCCGCTCGCGTACAAATGGCCGACGAGCGTGCCGGTCAGCGCAGTGCCGATCATCCCGCCGATCATGCGCAGCGATTGCAGGAGCGCTGTGGCAATGCCGAGATGCGCGCGAGCGCGAGGAACATCATGCTGTTGGCGAGCCCGCACAGCACGGACGCCACTGTGAACACGACGATCGACGTGATCACGAACGGCTTGCGGCCGTAGTAATCGCCGAGTCGACCGAAGATCGGCACGGTGGATGAAGGAAGTCAGAAGATAGGACGTGGCGACCCAGGCGTACAGATCGAAGCCCTTGAGTTCAGCCACGATGGTGGGCAGCGCGGTGCCGACGACGGTCTGATCGAGCGCGACGAGCATCGTCACGAAGGAGACGCCTAGCATCGCCATGAGCGATTCACGGAACGGCAAAACCTGTCCGCTGGAATGATGCGCGGCCATGTGAACGCCCATTTTTTATAAGCGCAATAATTGACGAGTCAATGAAAATGGAATCATAGCACGCGCTTTCGCTCTAATCCGGATTGCCGACATATCATTTTTGAATCAGACCATTCGCATGGAACCGACGCCGATCATCACCTCGCCGCTCAACGCGGAAGATTTCGCCGCCCTGACGCGCGCGAAAGAAGAACTCGAAAGTCCGTCGCTGACGATGAAGCTCGCGAGCGTCGTCGGCGCGCCGATCGAAAAGCTCATGGGCCGGCTGCCCTCGTCGGCGCAGGACAAGGTCGACGAGGCGACGCAACTCGCGCTGAAGAAATGTCTGCGGGTTGCGCTGCGTACCATCGGCAAGAGCGCGCCGTCCGATTCGCTGCTCGCGCCGCCGCCCGACAAACCGAGCAATCTGATGCACAAGCTCGCGGTCTCGGCGACCGGCGTAGCAAGCGGCGCGTTCGGGATGTTTTCGCTGCCGGTCGAGTTGCCGGTGACCACCACGCTGATGTTCCGCTCAATCTGCGATATCGCCCGCAGCGAGGGCGAAGACGTGCATCGCGTGGAAACGCAGCTTCAATGCATGATGGTCCTCGGCATGGGCAGCGCCAACAAGAGCGATGACAACGCCGATCTCGGCTACTTCATCGTGCGCGGCGCGCTGGCGCAGTCGGTGTCGCGCGCGACCAGCGAAATCGCCACGAAGGGGCTGAGCAGTCATGGATCGACGGTGCTGCTCAAGTTCGTGCAGACCATCGCGTCGTGCTTTTCGGTGCAGGTCAGCGAACAGGTCGCCGCCAAGTCGATTCCGGCAATCGGCGCGCTGCTCGGCGCCATGGTCAATACCGTGTTCATGGACCACTTTCAGCAGATGGCGCACGGGCATTTCACCGTGCGGCGGCTCGAGCGGCGCTATGGAACGGCGGTGGTCGAACGCGCGTATCAGACCATCGAGGTGATCGGCGGCCGCTGAGATTCGTTCGCGCATGTGACGGCTTGTGCGAAGCGCGCGTCGCGCTTCCGGCATGAACGGCGCCCAGATCTGGAAGATATCGGCACTTTGGGCGAGATTTGCAGATTCACTTCGACACCTGCAGCGCGCGCCTTGTCGGCGAAGCGCCTAGAATCGTCGAGCAGCACTTCGGTGTCGCCAGCTTGAATCAGCAACGGCGACAAGCCTTCGAGATTCGCGAATAACGGCAATGCGTACGGATGCGTCGCCTCGCGGCCGCCGAGATAATATTGTGCGCGGCCACGCCGGGAAAGACGGTGGCGTAGAACATCGGGTCGCGGCCTTCGTTCGTGCGCATCGATGCGCCGCCGCAGGTCAGATCCGTCCACGGTGAGAACAGCACGGCACCCGCGGGCAGCGCGTCGCCGGCATCGCGCAATGCGAGCAAGAGCGCGAGACCACCGCCGGAAAGCGATGCTCCGGCGCGAGCCGATAGTCCAGCGAAAAGACATTCGCCTGCGCGCGCCGCTAGCCCAAAGTTGATCGCACGATGACTCGACGGCGAGCAAAAGTAGTAACCGCCGCCATGGAGATACAGAATCGTCCGCGTCGATGCCGACGAGCGCAGCCATTCGCCGCGCAATGGCGCATGCTCGGCGCGATCGCGAACGTGCAACTCGAAACCCTTCGGCACGCGCGCCCTTGCCACATCGATGCCCGGTTTCGCCGTTTCGGGCCGCATGCGCCGGCGCAAGATCGCGCATGCGAGCGCGTTTTGCCAGATCATCGCGCGCGTGTCGAGCGTATCTGATGCATCGTCAATTCGACGGCATGACCTGAGACCACGAATCTCGCCGGTCGGGTTCTCTTGCGTGTGAATATTGAAGTACCACTGTCCGGCCATGAGATCGCTGACTTGCGCATCGGTGAGCGTGGCCTGGCCTTTCATGGGACTTGCGAGCGCTTTTTTGTCGATCGGAATTTGCACCTTGGCGTTCTGATCGACCGGCGCGGGACCGTGGAAATGCGTCATCGTCGGCGGGCCTGACAGGTCGCCGTAGGTGACCGTCCATGCGAGGACTTTGGTGTCGGTGTCGAAGGTGGCGTCGAGCAGGCCGTGGCTTTTACTGACGCGCGGCGGCACTTCGCTCGAAGGCTAGAGGTTCGCCTTGAGCGCGACGGTATCGGCAAACGCTATCGTCGATACCAACAAAGTCAACATCACGCCTGCCGCCCAGCGGACATGTGGTCTGCATGTCGAGATCATTGTTTGCTCTCTCCTTACTCTGACTGCGGCATCGCTCCTGGCGTTTACGCCATGAGGCGTCTGCCGGTCACGGCATGGTAAGGTATTTAGATGACAGGTGCTTTTAGCGGTACCGGCGATGAAGGTTGCGCTTCAAACGCAAGAAGGGCGCCTCGCGGCGCCCTTCAGACTGCTGACCAACTCCACGTTTTGGAAAACGTGGGGTTTAATGAGATGGTC
>LFJI01000384.1 GCA_001235855.1 Candidatus Burkholderia brachyanthoides | reverse complement strand
TATCGATTTCCTTACTCCGGTCGACTATCAGGCCAGATTGATCGCTGCATGACTTACAACGATACATCCGGACGCGGCGCATCAGCCGGTGCGCCGCCCGACACCAGCCATTCGATGGATTCCGATCAAGTTCTTCCGCTGCCCCAGCGCTGCTGGGCCATCGCCGTGGCCACGCTCGCCGTGCTCGACGGTGCCATCGCCAACATCGCCCTGCCGACCATCGCGCGCACGCTCCACGCCTCGCCCGCCGATTCGATCTGGGTCGTCAACGCGTATCAGCTCACCATCACGATGTCACTGCTGCCGCTCGCCTCGCTCGGCGATCGCATCGGTTACCGGCGCGTGTATCTATCGGGGCTGGCGCTGTTCACGGCGTCGTCGTTCGCGTGCGCGCTGTCGGGGCCGCTTGCCGAACTGACGCTCGCGCGCGTGATTCAGGGCTTCGGCGCAGCGGGGCTCATGAGCATGAACACGGCGCTGATCCGACATATATCTACCATCTGCAATTCGGGCGCGGCGTGAGCATCAACGCGACGGTAGTCGCCATTTCCTCGGTGATCGGACCGACCGTCGCCTCCGGTGTGCTCGCCGTCGCGCCGTGGCCGTGGCTGTTCGCGATCAACGTGCCGATCGGCATCGCGGCGGTCAGCATCGGCCTGCGCGCGTTGCCGCGCAATCCGGGACATCAGCAACCGTACGATTACGTGAGCGCGGCGATGAACGTGCTGTTCTTCGGCATCGCCATCGTCGCCGTGGATGGACTCGGGCACGGCGAGCACCGGCCCTTCGTGATCGGCGAGTTCGCCGTCGCAGCGGTCGTCTGCTACTTCCTCGTGCGCGGCCAGTTGCATCAGGCCGCGCCGCTGTTGCCGGTCGATCTGCTGCGCATTCCGGTCTTCGCGCTGTCGATCTGGACATCGGTGTGTTCGTTCTGCGCGCAGATGCTGACCTTCGTGTCGCTGCCGTTTCTGCTGCAGAACGGCTTCGGCATGAGTCAGGTCGAAACCGGCTTTCTGATTCTGATGACGCCGTGGCCGCTCGTGATCGTGTTCGTCGCGCCGCTCGCAGGCATGCTCGCGGACCGCTATTCGGCGGGCCTGTTCGGCGGCATCGGACTCGCGATACTCACCGTCGGCCTTCTGCTGGCGACGGTGGGCGCGCATCCGACCGCGTTCGATATCGGCTGGCGCATGGCCGTTTGTGGGCTCGGCTTTGGGATGTTCCAGACGCCCAACAATCGCCAGATCATCGCGTCGGCGCAGCAGCATCGCAGCAGCGGCGCGAGCGGCATGCTAGGCACCGCGCGTCTCACCGGCCAAACGCTCGGCGCGGCGCTGGTCGCGCTGATCTTCGGCGTGGCGGCGGCGTTTGCGGCGGTGGCCGCCGTCGTCAGCATGCTCCGGCTCGCGGGCAAGCGCAGCGTCGAAACGGCATGACGAACAACGCGGGCGTGTAAGGCCCGCGCGCCCATGTGGGCACACCCCTTGCTCACTAAAATTGAAACGAAGCTTCCGCGCATTGCGGAGCACAAAAATCGGCATGCAAGAAGTGTGTACATGGCTATTTCCCTTAGCGGCTACAAGGTCGCCATCCTCGCGGTGGACGGCTGAACAGGCCGAACTCGTCGAACCACAGCGCGCGCTGAAGGAAGCCAGCACGACAGTCGATGTCGTGTCGCAAAAGCCCGGTCCGGTCAGATTCAGGGCTTCAAACACGTGGACAGGGCGACAAGGTCGATGTCGACGTAACGCTGGATGCCCGCCAACGCGTCCGATTACGACGCGGTCGTGCTGCCGGGCGGCGTCGTCAACGGCGACGCGCTGCGGCTCGACGCGAAAGCGCAAAGCTTCGTGAAGGAGGCCGATCACGCGAAGAAACCCATTGCTGTGATCTGCCACGGTGGCTGGCTGCCGATCTCGGCAGGCATCGTCACGGGGCCGCACCATGACAAGCTGGCCAAGCCTTCAGGACGATTTGCGCAACGCGGACGGCACGTGGGTCGATCAGGAAGTGCAGATCGACGGCAATTTCATCACGAGCCGCAAGCCCGACGATCAGCCCGCGTTCAATCGCGCGCTGATCGAAACCCTCGGCAAGGCGCGCGCAGCCTGATGCACGGCGCAACGACGACACGCATCATCGAATAAGACGAAACGAACCGGAGCCATACCTATGCGCAACCCTTCGCTCAAACATGCCTGGCCGCACACGCTCGCGGTGGCCGCTTTCACGCTGGCGCTAGCGGCGTGACCGAAATCGCCACCAGCAAGCTTGCGCTGAAAAATTCGAGCGACAAGCAGGTGAAGGACTTCGCATAGCGAATGATCGCCGATCACACGAAGCTCGCGCGCAATCTCGATGTCATCGCTAAGCGGCACGGCATCACCGCACCGCCGAGCGCGGATTCTTCGGTGATCAGCAGTTTGCAGAATCTCAAGGGCGCCGAGTTCGACAAGGCCTATATTCAACAAGTAGCGGTCGGCGGGCATCAGAAGGCGGTCGAATTGTTCAGGCACGAAAGCGAGCAAGGCAACGACGTCGCGCTCAAAGCGGCCGCCGGCAAGGCACTGCCGGTCATAAGCCATCACTACGCGATGGCGCAGCAACTAGCCAAGGCAAAGGCGGCGTTATGAGCGCGGCGAGCGTTGCGGCGAACACGTTCGGTCGCGCGGACGAGGCAACTTTCCATCCACGCCCAACCTATGAGGACTCGACCATGCACATCACATTCGTTGACGAAACGCCCGTGTTCGACGGCGACGATCTCGCGGTGCATTTCACCGCACTCGTCGATGGCGAGGCGGTCGTCTGTTCGATCAGCGCCGAGGCACTGGAAGACCACTTCGGCGCGAGATCGGCACGCGAGGAAGACTTGCTGCCGGCCTTCGAACGGGGCGTAGCGCGTATCCGCGCGGTCTGCGCCGAAGCGCTCGACGACAACGGCGGCGAAGCCGTCGTGCTGCGCTCCGGATTGTTTCGCGTCGCGGGGCTGGAACCGGAGTGATCCGGCAGCCGCCAACGCATTGCATTGAGCCTTCACACGCAACCTGAACTGACACAGCAAGGAGGAAAACATGTCCCTGATCATCGCGGGCCGATTTCAGACCTTTCCCGCCGCCGCATCCGGTGAACGGAGAGTTTCACCGCACAATCGCGCGCCTGAATCTCGCCGTGGCTTCAATGCAAGACGCCCGCGCGATGAACTGACCCCGCAAAGTTGGACAGTTATTCGGCTAGTGCCGTGAGGGCTGAGT
>LFJI01000383.1 GCA_001235855.1 Candidatus Burkholderia brachyanthoides | reverse complement strand
GTCTGTTGGAACGTCTTCAGCCGTGCTGAATAGGGTTTTTGAACTGGCCTCTTAGAGGCGTGCAGTGCGATGCCGTGTCTCCGCGCATCGGGCTTGCAGAACGCCTTCGACATTCCAACGCTTTCCAACGCCCGCCACCATCGCCATGTCCGCATCCTCCACTACGCTCACCCTCGCGCGCCCCGACGACTGGCACCTGCACGTGCGCGACGGCGCAACGCTCGCCGCCGTCCTGCCGCATACGGCGCGCCAGTTCGGCCGCGCGATCATCATGCCGAACCTAAAGCCGCCGGTCACGACGACCGAACTGGCCTCGGCGTATCGCGAGCGCATTCTCGCGGCGCTGCCGGCGGGTTCGCGCTTCGAACCGCTGATGACGCTCTATCTCACCGACAACACGCCGCCGGATGAAATCCGCCATGCGAAGGCGAGCGGTTTCGTGCACGGCGAGAAACTGTATCCGGCGGGCGCGACGACCAACTCCGACGCGGGCGTGACCGATCTCGGCAAGTGCGCGAAGACGCTGGAGGCGATGCAGGAAGCCGGCATGCCGCTCTTGATCCACGGCGAAGTGACGGACGGCGACATCGACGTGTTCGATCGCGAGAAGGTGTTCATCGACCGCGTGATGATGCCGCTGCGCCGCGATTTTCCCGCGCTGAAGGTTGTGTTCGAGCACATCACGACCAAGGACGCCGCCGATTACGTGCGCGATGCGGAAGGCGCGATCGGCGCGACGATCACCGCGCATCACCTGCTGTTCAACCGCAACGCGATACTGGCCGGCGGGATTCGGCCTCACTACTACTGTCTGCCGATCATCAAGCGCGAGACGCATAGGCAGGCGCTGGTCGAGGCGGCGACGTCGGGTAATCCGCGTTATTTCCTCGGCACGGACAGCGCGCCGCATCCGAAGGGCTTGAAGGAGCATGCGTGCGGCTGCGCGGGTTGCTATACGGCGCTGCACGCGCTCGAGTTGTACGCCGAAGCCTTCGACAAGGCCGGCGCGCTGGACAAGCTGGAAGGTTTTGCGAGCTTCCACGGCGCCGATTTCTACGGCCTGCCGCGTGCCTCGGACAAGGTGACGCTGGAACGCGCGTCGTGGACCTTGCCCGCGGAACTCGATGCCGGCGACGCGCAGATCGTACCGCTGCGTGGCGGCGAGTCGATCGGCTGGCGGTTCGCGGGCTGAGTTCGGTCGATGAGCCTTCGCGTTCGAAGGCGCGGCCTTCCGGCATGAACCCATCCCTCGGAACCGCCCTCTTCAACGGACTGATGTGGTTCACGCAGCAGCGCATCAAGGCGGCGCTCAACACGCGGCAGGCGGTGCAGATCGATGCACTGGGCATCGGTCCGACGCGCGGCGGCGTGCGCGACACGCTCACGCTTTTCGACGAGAACGCGGTACTTTTCGCCTGTGCCGGCCCGGCCCTCGCCGATGCACTGCGCGGCTTCGACTGGCGCACGCTGTTCGTTACGGCGCGCGCGGCGTGGGGTACGTGCTGCGAGGCGCGCGTCTTCGGGCATGCGCTGCTGGAAAAGCTGGTCGTGCCGTATAAGACGTGCACGGAGCACGCCTGGATCGTCGACGTGCCCGCCGACTACTTCTCCTTCGACGATGCCGCCCGCCGCCCGCTGCTCGACTCGCGGGTGACCGACCGTATCCTGACGGAGCCGCTCGACAGCCTCGCGTTCGCGCCGTTGCCCGTGCTGGGCGTGCCCGGCTGGTGGGATGCCAACGGCTCGCCCGGGTTTTACGACGATGCGAGCGTCTTCCGTCCCGGCCGCCGGACGCGCTGACGGCGCCCGATGGTAAAATCGCCTCTGCAAAGCAGGTCAGGCAATCGCGGCCTTGACGGTTTCGATCGAAGAGGGCGAGGAAAGTCCGGACTCCACAGGGCAGGGTGATGGCTAACGGCCATCCGTGGCGACACGCGGAACAGGGCAACAGAAAGCAAACCGCCGATGACTCCGGGCGCAAGCCGGGAGATCAGGTAAGGGTGAAACGGTGCGGTAAGAGCGCACCGCGGACGCTGCGAGGCAATCCGGCACGGTAACCTCCACCCGGAGCAATTCCAAATAGGCAGGCACGCATCTTCGCGATGCAGGACGGTGCCCCCGCTCGCCTGCGGGTAGGAAGCTCGAGCGTGTCAGCAATGGCGCGCCTAGAGGAATGATTGCCACGCGCGGCGCGTTTCGGCGGGACGCGTGCACAGAATCCGGCTTATCGGCTTGCTTTGTCGTCGTTCAAAAGAAAAAGAGCCGGCGTCTCGCGACGTCGGCTCTTTTTCTTTGCAGCGGCGCTTTCGCGCCTTCCGCGTGGGCTCAGACTCCGACGATATCGAACGAATGCGTGAGTTCCGCCGTTTTCGCCAGCATGATCGACGCCGAGCAATGCTTGTCGTGCGACAGGTTGATCGCGCGTTCGACCGTGGCCGGGTTCAGATTCTTGCCCGTTACCGTGAAGTGGAAGTGGATCTTCGTGAACACTCGTGAACACCTTCGGGTCCTCGCTTGCGCGATCGGCCTTCAGCGTCACCGAACAATCGACGATTTCCTGACGGCTCTTCTTCAGGATCATCACGACGTCATAGGCGGTGCAGCCGCCGGTGCCGAGCAGCACCATTTCCATTGGGCGCGGCGCGAGACTGCGGCCGCCGCCTTCCGGCGCGCCATCCATATTGACGAGGTGACCGCTTCCGGTTTCGGCGGCGAACGCCATGCCGCCTAGTCCCATCCAGCTAACTTTGCATTCCATGCCGAGGCTCCAGCTAAGCACATGTTGTTACATCGCATTGTAGCGGGTCGACGCCGGTCGCTTCGTCATCGGACTCGCGCATTTGCCAGTTGACTGACGGCAACTATTTGGGATCGACAGCAGGGCGTGACAACGGCTCACATTTCGAGGCAAGACTCTAGATCGAAATGATTTGTCTATTGAATTAATTAAGTCATTGAAAAAGCGAAGGATTGCCGAGGTAGGCGCTTTCTTAGCTGAATTTCATATTTTGAAATTAAATTTTATGATGCAAATTCGTCTTGCTTCGCAACATGACGGTGCCTATACTCCGAACATCTCCTCTTTTGGTGGATTAAGCTCGGGCCGAAGCGCTCGGGCTTTTTTTTTCGGTGCGCCGAGCATGCGCAACAGCTTAGGGGTGCGAGTTCCCTGTCCGAGCTAAAGTCAGAAGTGGTGTACGGAGGAGTTGAGGCGAGAAATTGAAGGCGGTGGTGGTTTCAGCTGAGAATCGGATTGTCGAAGTCGGAAAG
>LFJI01000382.1 GCA_001235855.1 Candidatus Burkholderia brachyanthoides | reverse complement strand
AAAATACTTGAGGCAACGAGCCTCGCTCGGTAACAAATAACATGAGTCAATGCGCCCGCCGCTGCAGTTGTCCGTTGATGTGCCTGGTGATGAAGTTATCGTGTTGTACTGTTTGCCCGTAACCGCGCGACTCGTAATCGTGCTGTGCGCCGGTACGGGTGCGCGTGCCGGGCTGCGCGCAGGGCGCGCTCGCTGGTGCGCCAGTTCGATGTCTGACAGCCCTACGCACGTAAAACATCATTGGGACGCGACGGCAGCAACGCCTCCCCACTGACCGTTCTGCATATGCTCCGATGCCTGCCACCAGTACCTGCTCGTACGCAGTTGCTGATCGCGGATCGCGAGATATGTCGTACTCCATAGCTGCGCCGCATTGGCTTCAGTCGCGTCCGTGCTGCGCGTGCCGAATGCGTCCGCCTGGTAATGTCCGCCTGTGTACGACCAGGTCCACATCTCGGAAGTTCGCATGTCGCGCGCGTTAGAGATCGCTCGCCAGATCGTCAGACGTGCCTGCGTCAGCAGCGCGCGCGTTGGACCGGACAGATCATCGCGCGCAAGTTGCCGGTCGAGGCCAGCGACCCACATCGCCTGCTGCCATGACCAGACCACGGTGCCGTGGTATGCAGAGTTCGTAAACTTCGGCCAGAGCGAGGGACTCGCATACGCCGGGTTCGAGACCAGCATGCCAACGTCGGTGACAAGTCCCGCCGGAAACGGTCGTGTCGCGTCTGCAACGATATGCTGCAGTTCGTCCTCGGGCGGCGTACCAAACAGCAGCGCGAAGCCGCCATCGGAATTCATCACGGGAACCGGTGTGCCTTGTTCGTCGAGCGATAGAGCATAAAACGATAGCGGCGCGTCCGGCACGGCACCCGCAGGCACGCCCGCCGTGGGCGCGTACCCGGATACATCAGTCGCCGCCTGGGCGGCCGGCACTTCCACCCGGAACAGAACCGGCGCATACTGTTCCCACACCACAGCCTCGTTCGCTGCGTCCACTAGCGTGGCGCGCTGCCCGGCGTCCAGATACGGATCGAGCAGCCCGCGCACAAGGAACGCACTTGCGGCGCGCAGCGCGGCGGGCACCAGCACCGCATTGACGTCGTACGGGTACACCCCATCGCCAAGCCCGTCAGTACTGTCCCGCCAGTTACCGACAATCTGCCCTGGTCGCAGATGGATCAGGTTGGCAGCCGTCGGCTGTTGAGTGAACGGCTTTGCGGTGTCTGCGACGTGCAGCAGGTTGACGACGAGCCGGCTGCCGTTGGTCCGTCCGTCGCTGCTGCGCTGCGCAAGATACGCAGCCGCCCGCGACTGACCGCGTGTGTCGTCGATCAGCCACGCGGCCGCGATAGGTGCAAGCAGGTAGTCGCCGTCGATCATCTTGTAGTCGTAAGTCGGCGTCGGGTCGTTTGGCCGGCCGTTCTTCGCATTGTCGACCAGCGCGAACTCACCGATACCTTCCTCGTGCGCAACCCTGCCGTCGTCCGATAGGCGATCCAGCACAGAAGTAAGGCCCACCTCGATCGCAGCAGGCTGCAGCACAGGCATCAGCATGCACACGGAGATCAGCGTGTCGCGGCCGAAGTACGTGTCGTATTGCCATGAGCCCGCAAGCAGCTTGTCGCGAAAGCTCAGAAATTTGAGCACATTCTGGCTCACCGGGTCGGGATTCGCAGCCGGTGCGAGCAGGTCAGCGTGAGCGATTGGCGACATCGGCGTCTCGCCCGACAGCGCATCGATGTGCAACCTTAGCGTGTATGTACCGGCAGGCGCACGCAGCACAAGCTTGCCGCCCGCCGCCGGTGCGATGCTGCCGCCATCGCGCAGCGACGCACGCAGCGCGTAACCCGCCGCGCCATCGACACGGTCGCGTTGCCATTGCACGCTGGCCTTCTGTACCACCGGCTGCGTGACGATCTGCGGCGGCACCGTTGCACCGCCGTTGAAGTCGCGCAGGAAGCGCACGTTGCTGAGCAGCCCTTCACGAATTGTCAGCGCGTCGGTATCCACCGAGAGATCGGCACCGATGCCATAGAGCGGACGACCAGCTCTGTCGCGATCCGATAGTGCGGAGGGGGCGCTGTCAAGGCTCCAGCTCACCGGCTGCGTGGTGTCGTCGAACCACAGTCCCGTGCCGCTGTTGCCAGCGGGGAATACGATGAGCAGCCGGGGTTTCGTCGACGAGCGCGCCAGCAGATGCGCAGCGACCTTGTCTTGCCGGTAGAACGCGTTGATCTGGTCACCCGTATCCATGCGGAATGATAGTGCAGAACTTGGGGCCGGCGTGCCGCTTGACTGGATGCTACCGTCGTTGCATGCCGCGAGCAGTCGGGCACAGGCGAACCACATACAGAGCGGCTTCATAAAACGATGCATTTTCATAGTCCTCCAGATCTGATCTACTTCATGGTAGCGCGACCTCGTATGTGGTGCCGGAAGGATGCGCAACGGCTGCGGACGATGGCCTTTGCTTCGTTTTCCAATGTTTACGGCTGCAGTCTGATACCCGACACAGCGACTACATGCATGGTCGCCTGCAGCCTTGAGCCGAAGACGTCTGCTCACGGTCGAAAGACCATTCTGTTACATCGGAATTGAGGATTCTGTTCCACCTGACCTGATGGCGGTCGATTGTTCCAACGAACGTTCCACCTGCAAACGATGGTGCCCCTGTTGATGGGAGATTTCATCGGATTCGTTGGAAATGGCGCGCAATCGAATTGATCGCCATTGTTGACCTCAAGTGTCTGCTCGGCCTGTGCAGATACTGCGTGCGCTTCTGCCACAATCGAGAACAGCATCGCAATGACCAGCATTCGTTGTTTCATCTCTTTCTTTCTCCATTGTGGTAGACGCTTGTGCATCAGATTTTCTGGTTTGACAACAACCCGGGTTTCCATCGCGATTGTGACGAATGCGCGTACGGTGCATGTTTGTGCGATGCTGAAAGTGGCTCGCGATGCGCGCATTGTGTTTATCCATGAATATGGGTCTCTGGCCACCAGTCGGTGCCCTGCTTTGCAAAGAGGTGACTTCGCGCTGCGCCTTCGTATATGCAGGGTGACGATCTCCGCACCCCTGCGATATGCGAGCCACTCGACACCGCGTTGCTCCTCGCACGCGCGTCCATCGGGACTGGTCAGTCCTTCCGGGAAAATCATAGCTGCGTGACCGTCATTGAGAACGCGTCTGAGGGTACGCACCCCGAAGGGGCCGTCTGATCGAGAGTAAGCGGTCCACGACCGACGCCTCTCTGAGGGCGATGGCAGAGCACTTGAGGTT
>LFJI01000381.1 GCA_001235855.1 Candidatus Burkholderia brachyanthoides | reverse complement strand
GCAGCGTCCTCACATTCGTGAACCGTTCGTGAACTGTTCAAGCAGTTCCGCCAGCCAGCTTCGCTTCAATCATTTTTCAACAAGCAACAATGGTGTTGTTTTAAGAAACAACTTTTTTGTAAACCTTTGCGTTACAGGAAGCCTTTGTTTGTAAGGGTCTTATATGTGATTGGTCGGTAACTATGGGGCGAAAGGTGAAGGTTTATGGGGGAAACGGTGCCTGAATGGTCTGAGTTTATGGGGTAAAGGTCGGTATTTATGGGTCCAACCGGGATGACAAAGAGCAAGTTCCCTAACACCTTGTTAGCAAACGCTTTTTGCCAAAAATTGGAATAGCCACGAGCGCGAAAGGTCGGGTTTTGTGGGGTGAACGGTCAAGGTTAGTGAGGCAAACGCACCATTCCGTGTAGGCGAAAAACTAAGTGTATGTTTTTTATATAAAAATTGAATAAGCTGGCAATCTAACCTACTGAGTTGACACAATCCGGCAGCGTTGAGACGAGTAGAAAGGTCGGGGTTTGTGGGGCAATACTACGGTTTTTACGATAACGAATCGGGAAAAGGTCGGTTTTTATGGGGAGCTTTCGAGGTATATCGTTCGACTTGCCCAAATATCTTTGCGATCCGCTACGCCTAGGCGGCAGAAGCCCTGCGTATGCTCTATGAGAGCCACGAACCCCGGAGTGCTCCTTCCGTCCGCTTGATTTGCCCATAACCCCCGACTTTTCTGCCTCCTTAAAGGTCGGGGGTTGGGCCTTGAGAGCTTGATCTTTCCGCAATAGAATGCGGCGTGAACAGAAAAGCAGGGCGCTGCCGGTGGCGATGATAACGACCAGGAAACGAGTGTCTCAAACATTGATGTCGCCGGTAGGACGAACGGCGCTGCCGAGCGAGTTGCGCAAGCACGTCGGAACGGTGCATGTTGGTGGTGACCTTGGACTGCTTGACCGTAAGCTCGTCAATGTCTTGTTGGCCAACGCCTATGACGATCTGCTTAAAGAGCAGATCCATCGTATTCCTGTCGCGTTGATGAGTGAGATGCTGGGATTCGATTCTAAGAACACCGCTGCATTAAAAAAGTCGCTCAAAAAGATCGCCACGACTCCGGTTGAGTTCGATGTCCTTAACTCGGGCGGAGACGCTCCATGGAGCGTGACTACGATGCTAAGCGCTGCTGATATACGAAGCGGAGTATGTACGTACGAGTACAGCCGATCTCTGTCTGAGAAACTTGCCAATCCAGATGTTTATCTTCTCATCAACGTGGGGATGCAGAAGCGTTTCAACGGAAGATTCGGACTCGCGTTGTGGGAGAACTGCCTACGTTTCAAGCGAACCGGTTCAACGGGTTGGATTCCCGTCGAGGTGTGGAGGAAATTGCTGAACGCGGAGGCAAACGTTTATGACACGTTCAAACACTTCAACCGTGACGTAATCAACCGTGCTGTCACCGAAGTCAATGCGGTGTCGAACATTCTGGTCGAGCCCGAATATCAGCGCGAAAGTCGAAAGATCACCAAAATTCGATTTAAGGTAGAAGAAAATCCTCAACGGTCGGTCTACGACGACACTAACTCTCATGAAGTTCAACAACTCAGAAAGTCTGAGCTGTACGGGCGCCTTCGAAAGTTGTGTATTGCCGATCGACTAGCCGTTGCCTGGCTTCAGGAAGACCATTACAAAGTCGTACGGGCGGTTGAGTACGTCGAGCGGCAGGTCAAGCAGAAGCGCAACATCAAGAATGCTGGTGGATACATGCGAGCGGTATGGGAAAGTGGCAACGACATCGCGGACGTCGAGGTTATAAAAGAAGAACAACCATCACCAGTTGAGAGTTTGTCGCTACCAGAGGAAATTGAGGTAGGGGTAGAACGAAAGGTCTTCTCGCAGAACGAACTCGATTTGATGGTTGCAGCTTACGCTGCAGATGGTGGCGCTGTGTCGTCATATGGCAGAGGACGATTCAGAGTCATCGCCGAAAAGCTAATGTTCGGTCAATGGCTGAAAGAACAGCACGGCGTGAGGAGGTGGACGCTTGACGGCCATGATGAACGAGAGCTATCAGGATAGCTCTCATACCTGTAGTGCCGGGTGGCCGCTCACGTTAAATGTCTGCGGTCATTCCCAGCGACTTAAAAATATCATGATAATTTGAAGTCGCTCGTCAATACATGTTCACCGATTTTCCGGTCGCGCACCCGTGGTATCGCCCCAAAGCCGGAAAGGTGCTTAAACTCACCCTCTTTCCGCGAAAAATCGAAAAATCAGACGATAGGGCTGTTTCAATGGTAGCCATTCACCAAGGGCTGCCATGCGTCTCTTCAAAAACAAACGTCGCGCCACGCTTTCGACCGCACCCGGCATGTACACCGAGGAAGATCCCAGCAAGGTAATCTTCGAGACGAGCACCCGGCTCAAGCTCGAAACAAATCGTTGGATGCTGATAGCGTTCGGCTTCGCGTTCATTGCCGCTGGCGCGGTGTTGGCGTCTCCGCCGACGTCGGCGGTCATCCGATCGTCACTGAACTGGTCGCGTACAAACCCGACCAGCAGGCGATTCGGACGACCGTCAAGGATATGGCGGTGCGTTGGTTCACCATCGAGCCGGTGCTGTCCGACCGACTCGAGACGTCGCGCACGACCTCTAACATCAATTCGGTCAAGGCGCAGATGACCGGGGCGGCCACCGGGCAGTTCCGTGACTGGTTGAAGAACGACGACGTACCGTTCCAAGCAATCACGGCCAATCCCAAGCTCATTCGCGAAGTGGACGTACGCGATATCGCGCTGCTCGAAGATTCCACCGTGCTGGTCGCGTTTACGACAACGACTTCGCAAGCAGGCTCAGTCGGCAGCCCGAGGTCAAGCAATTTGCGCTGACGTTGCGCTATCAGATCGTCGCACCCAGTGCGGATCAAGCCCTGACGGCCAACCCCTTCGGCATCTACATCCAGTTTTTCCGCCTCGAGCGGACCGCATAAGCACGACTGCTACCCAACTCAACAAATGGCCGCACATCGGCATCGTTGTTTTCGCGGCGTGGGCCGTGGTGGCCGCGCCGGTGGCGCAGGCGAAAAAACTATCGGGCGATTCGGGCGTGATGAATGCCGCGATGGTCGCGGGTGACCCGACGAGTCCGATCAATCCGTTCAGCGGCGGGGTGGATCCGATGACGATGCCAAATGACGCGCGCATTGGCGTCTTTCCGTATATGTACAGACCGGAGACATGGGTAACAGATGTGTCAGGACAGGGGTAACACACTTAGCTCCTTTTGCCGCGCCCCTTCAAGCTG
>LFJI01000380.1 GCA_001235855.1 Candidatus Burkholderia brachyanthoides | reverse complement strand
AAGATGGCCGGCCTCGAGAAGGGGGAGCTTCACTGGGCTTGAGCCCTATGAGGCGGAAAGTCTCACGCACGGTTCTTAGGGGGCAATGGTGCCGTAATGTGCTGTTGCTACCCGGCTTTCGGCATCGCGTTATACGACCGTCCCGAGACTGTCGTACACGCGGATATCCAGCGGCTCGATGCTCACCGTCTCGGCGCCGAGCTGCTTCGCCAGTCCCGTGCGGATATGCTCGAGAGCCCATGCAGATGCGTGCCGTCCGCGCAGATGCAGGTGGCGAACTCCTCACCGATCCACAACGACATGATGCCGTCGATGCTGTTGTCCGCGACCGCCTGGTAATAAGCGTTCAGCGTGTCGGCGGCGGCTTCGAAAAGGCGGGCGAAACGTGGCATGGCTCGTGGGTCTCTGGCTGTCGCTGCGCAGTGTCACCAAGCCTTCCGACGGTGACGCCGCGCATCGGTCATGGGTCAAAGCATGCCTCCCTTCGGAGACGTTCGCGTGTCCGCGTCCGCACACACGGCCCGAGGCCGTCGGATGGATGCTGGCGCCGGCGCGCGGCGGCGCACGTTAGCGATGCACGAGCAGCATGCCGCGCAGATCGGCAAACACCTGTTCGGCGAAAAGCTCGCGAAGGCAGTTCAGATGGCCGAGCGGGCATTCGCGGGCGAAGCACGGACTGCATTCAAGATGCAGCCATTGTACCTTTGTGAGATCGGACAAGGGCGGCGTATGGCACGGGTCGGTCGAGCCGTACACGGCCACCAGCGGGCGTCTGAGTGCCGCCGCGACGTGCATCAGCCCCGAATCGTTGGTGACGACGGCGGACGCGTGCGAGATCAGCGCGCAGGCTTCGCCCAGCGACGTCTGGCCGCACAGATTGCGCACGTTCGGTGCCCGCTCCGCGATGGCCTGTGCGATGGGCACATCCTTCTTCGAACCGAGCGCGACGATGCGGGCATATGGAAACGACTGCGCGACGAATTGCGCCAGCGACGCGAAATGCTCCGGCGGCCAGCGCTTGGCCGGGCCGTATTCGGCGCCCGGGCAGAACACGACGAGCGGCGTGCGCGTGTCGAGGTTGAAGCGCGCCGAGACGCGCGCGGCTTCGTTCGGATCGGCTTCGAGGCGCGGCACCGGCAGGGTGGGCGCGTCGGCGGCAGGCGCACTGGCCGCAGGTGCGTTCGCGGCGGCGGTATCGCGCGGGGCGTGCCTGTCGACGAACGGCAGTTTCGCGCCGGGCGCGTAGGCCAGCGCTGCGTAATGCGCGGTCATCGGCGGACGCTCGGTCTTCGGCGGATTCGCGTGGCGCACGTTGAGCAGCCCGAAACGGCTTTCGCCCTTGTAGCCGATGCGCAGGTTGATGCCCGCCATCCACGGGATCAGCGCGGATTTCATCGAGTTGGGCAGCACGTAGGCGGCGTCGTAGCCGACATCGCGCAGATCGCTCGCGAGTTGCCAGCGGCGCAGCAGTTGCAGCTTGCCGTGGGCCAGGTCGGTCGCGTAGACATCGCGGATTTCCGGCATGCGCTCCAGCACGGGCGCGACCCATGACGGCGCGATCGCATCGATCGCGATGCGCGGATGCAGCTTCCTCAGCAGGGAAAACAGCGGCTGCGCCATCAATGCGTCACCGATCCAGTTCGGTGCTATTACCAGCGCACGGCGCATCTGAAAGTATCTGATCTCAAAATATGAACGCGGCTTCCGGCATGGACGCCGGGGAGTCGTCGAGTGGGTGGGATTTCAGCGGGGCGCGGGGACGTGCCGCCCGATAAGGCGCGGCGCGACGGGGCGAATGTGCACGTTCGGCGCACATTCGCCCCGTCGCGCCGGACAAGTCGTCGTACTTAATGCGCGCCCTTGATGACTTCGCCGTCTTTCAGCTTGTAGCGTGTGCCGCAATACGGGCAACGCGCCTCGCCGTGCGTGACGTCCAGAAACACGCGCGGATGCGCGCTCCAGCGCTGCATCTTCGGGTTGGGGCAGAAAGCGGGCAGGTCCTTGGCGGGCAATTCCACCAGCGGCATTTCCTTCAGGTCGCTCATTGCAATCTCTTTGTGATGGGCGTGAGGGGATGGCGGCGAGCGATGCCCGCCGCCATCGGCTTCAAACCTTGGCGAGCCAGCTCGCGTATTTCTCGTTCTTGCCGCCGACGACGTCGAAGAACGCGCTCTGCAGCTTTTCCGTGATCGGTCCGCGCTTGCCCGCGCCGATGGTGCGGTTGTCGAGTTCGCGGATCGGCGTGACTTCGGCGGCGGTGCCGGTGAAGAACGCTTCGTCGCAGATGTAGACCTCGTCGCGCGTGATGCGTTTTTCGATGACCGGAATGCCGAAGTCGCGCGCCAGCGTGATGACCGTGTTGCGCGTGATGCCGTCGAGGCAGGAGGCTAAGTCCGGCGTATAGATCTTGCCGTTGTTGACGAGGAAGAAGTTTTCGCCCGAACCTTCCGACACGTAGCCGTCCACGTCGAGCAGCAGCGCTTCGTCGTAACCGTCGGCGACCGCTTCCTGGTTCGCGAGGATCGAGTTCACGTACCAGCCGGATGCCTTCGCGCGCACCATCGACACGTTCACGTGATGGCGCGTAAACGACGACGTTTTCACGCGGATGCCCTTGGCGAGACCGTCTTCAGCGAGATACGCGCCCCACGGCCAAGCGGCGATGGCTACGTGGATGGTATTGCCCTTGGCCGACACGCCGAGCTTTTCCGAGCCGACCCAGATGATCGGGCGGATGTAGCAGGATTCCAGCGCGTTCGACTTCACGACTTCGAGTTGCACGGCTTCGAGGGTCGCAGCGTCGAAGGGGACGTCCATCTGGAAGATCTTCGCCGAGTTAAGCAGACGCTTGGTGTGTTCCTTCAGGCGGAAAATGGCCGTGCCTTGCGCCGTCTTGTACGCGCGCACGCCTTCGAACACGCCCATGCCGTAGTGCAACGTATGGGTCAGCACGTGGATCTTGGCGTCGCGCCAATCGATCAGCTTGCCATCCATCCAGATCTTGCCGTCGCGGTCGGCCATTGACATACGCTTCTCCTAGCTGTCTCGTTCAAGTGATTTCGGGCAAGTCGACTGAATTTTTCTGCCTCTGCCGCCGGCGCGCGTGCGCCCGCTTCGGGTTCCAACGGGCCGCGCAAACCGGCGCGAACGCAGGAAAAGTCCGAAAGACGGCGAAACGTGCGTGTTGCCTCACGGGAGGATGTTACTCCCGGCTAATTGTCATCGACCGTTTCTCGCTGGAAGCTGAGGCGGCGTAGCTGCGTCAGCTTCCACCCATCGCCAAGGATTCTGCTCACCAGATCCTTCGCCCGGTCTAAGCGCCATGCCTTCACCCGCCGCT
>LFJI01000379.1 GCA_001235855.1 Candidatus Burkholderia brachyanthoides | reverse complement strand
ACCTTCCTTTCCTACTACTCGGTCACGGGGTGGGACGCGTTCATTTCAATTCTCCTTGTCGATGCCCGGAAGGGCAGGTGGAAAGTGACAAGGAAGGTGTTCAAGACAGAGGGGGGAGAAAAAACCCCACGACCTTGAAGGTACGTGGGCGGGCCCGATGCATTGCGCGAATCGCCGCGGAGGCGGCGGTTCCGGATGTCTCAGGCGTCCGTCGCCGAGATCGGGAAGCGCTCCGGGTGACAATGTGCCAGCATGCCGCCGGCGAGCATGTAGAACGCCTGGCCGTCCGTCAGCGCTTCCGAGCGATGCTGCTTTATGAACGACTGCAGCCGGGTCTGTTCCCCATCCGACAGCTACGTTCCCAGGCAATGCGCGCCCTGGAAGGTCAGCCAATCCTCAGCGCACGTCTGTCCCGGCATCTTGCTCATCGGCACCGCGACGAGCCGATAGGACACACCCGCTTTTGGGCCGTGATGGACAGGACGTGGCGCTTCTCGGCCCGATCGCGATCCGAGCGCGTCAGTGTGCGGTCGAGCTCGAGCGCCTTTCTGGCGACCGCGTGACCTGCTTCAGCCTTGCGCATCACGAACGCGATCGCCTCTGAGGTCGTCGGCAAACGCGCCCCTTTCATCGTCCCGTTGGATCTGCAGACACGGTTCTGCCGCCGCCGATGTCGAACAGGTTCCAGCCCTCGGCATCGGCCGCCGCACAATCCGCCGCGGTCCATTCCAGATCAATTGCTTCCATCGTACCTCTCCTTGTCTAAGCCCTTGCGGGGCGGGTTGAAAGTGACAGGGGAGGCGGTCGACTCGGCATCAGGCGTCGTCCTAGGCTGATGCCAGGGCAGGTAGTTCGCTGATTTTCTGGCGCCGCAGAGTGACGCGCCGCAGAACGGGATAGTCGAGCACCTCGGCAGCCAGCGTTCGGTCCTTGTATGACACCGAGGACCCAGTTCGACTGGATCGAGGGACAGTATCGAAGCGAAGCCGCGCGAAGGCAGGGTCCGCGGGCGGTGTAACAATCGTTCGGTCTTTGAACACCTTAGCCTTGTACTTTCCACTCGCCCTTCCGGACATCGACAAGGAGCAAGGCGATGACTGCTACCGCTGATTCAACCGGCGTACTTCGGTATCTGGACATCTCAACGGGCCACGTTTCCGAGGAAACGATGAACTGGCTCGACGATACAAGTGCGCATCGCTGACCATCGCGCCGTACACCTATGGCGCCTTCGTCAGCGTACCCGCCCACGGCCGACGACGTCGACCAGATCGAGTGTCCTGACGACCTAAAGGGCGCGCTCAAATTCGCTCGAAGTCTCGGATGCGACATCGTTCGGCTCGATGCCGACGGCGATGCCAAGGCTGATCTGCCAGGCTTTCAGTGGTAAGCTTCCGCGGCAGCCGGCTGGACTTGCCCACGCACCCCTCGAGGTCGTGGGCATTTTTATGTCCGTGTGACGATTCGCGACGCAATCGCCTGGCGGCAGGTTGCCTTGCGGGAATGGATGGATGTGTGCTACACATATACATAATAGTGCATGAGGGGCGATTATGGCCCCAGCCATCAAGCAAGATTCCACACCGGCAACGGCGAGTTTCGATCAATTCATGCTGTCTCTTCGAGACCCGGACAGCGCGGCGCCGATCGTCTCGGCTCGCCTCTCGTTGACGCCCTCCATATGCCCTCCATATCGACCTGCAGACGCTCGCCCGGCAGGCGTACGTCCATCGCAACACCATCAGCCGCATGCCTGGGTCGGAAAGCGTACAGCGGTTTCTGCATGAGGCGCTGCGGGTGATTCGCGCTGCAACTGACGTTTCCGGCGATGTCCAGAAAGCACTGTACTGGTATCGCAACGAGCACCTGCCGGTCTTTGACTACAAGACGGCCGAGCAGCTCGTGTCGGAAGAACGTTCGGAGGATGTACTGCCGCTACATCGCTTCACTCGAAGCGGGCGCAGCTGGATGATTCTGACCGCCTTACATCGAATCACGGCTTACCGAATGCACGTACCCCTTACCGAATGCACATACCCAAATGGGCGGTGTCGCCAACGAGCGGAACGGGTGCGGACAGGCACGGCAGCCGCGCGAATCGAATCGGGTTGAATGCCGCTGTATCTCGCGCTCGAGCTCGACACCGCAGTGGTCGAGTATCAGCAGGTCTCGCCACTACTTCCGCCGGGCACACTCGTCAGTTACGAGGTGTCCGTCTCGTCGATCGTCGATTTCACGAGAGGCTATCAGTCGGGGAGTTGGAATCCGCTCTGGGAGGATTTCTATTGCGACTGGCGATCGCTCTCTGGTTCAATGCACGCGTTGAGCCGCCGAGCTGGGTTCTGGGTGAGGAGGTCGTGGCCGCAGGTGGGAAGGGCATCCTCTTTCGCTCTCATGTTCGGCCAGGAGTGACGAACCTGGTGCTTTACGTCGATGAGTTGAGCGACGATGATGCCATCACGGTCTACGACCCGGCGGGTTCGCTTCCCCGTGACCAGTCGTCGTGGAAATCCTGATGCGTGAACACACCTGATACCCCCCAGCGACCAGGAAGTCGTCTGGGGTTGATCTCGTCTGGGGTTGATCGTGCTGCGCACTTACCGCAAGTAGCTCGGCAAATGCAGGTGCACCTGCGAACTGATGTGCCGCTTGTCGAAGCGGTTCAGATCGTGGAAAAGAGCAATGCCGTTTCCTTCCAGTGGAATGCTGCGCGAACGGTAGTCCCACCGCGACGTGAATGCGTCGAAGGTTTTCCCGGGTGGCACTTCCTACCAGAAGGTATTGGCGTCAGCCGCCTTCAGGACCTTTTCCTTCCAGTCTTTCAGGTCCCACTCGTCGAACTTCTGCAGGTCGACCTGCAGCTGAAATGCGCCGGCAACGACTCGATGACCGGCGCCTCTTCGAGCAGACGGCGCATGATGCGGATATAGCTCTCCAGCTTCGTGTCCCGTCCTAGCCACTTCAGATTGCCACCTTCGCAGCCAGCGCGTGCTGAACGACTTGCTCCATCACCCGGTAGTGCATCTCGAAGGCCAACGCACTCCACGAGCGCACCGGCCGATGGCGTTCATCAACCAGGTTGTTGTCGCCGCCCTCGACGGCCAGAAGATATAATCCTTGTAAGCCATGCGGCCGCCAGTTTCGGGACGCGGAATGCCCGGGCTTGATACTCGATCCGATAGCTCATGTGTTTCTCCTTGCAGTTGTTTGCGCTTTCGCGCGGGGGAAAGTGCAAGGAGAGGTGTTCAAAACGGCTCGCCGCATCGCCGGGTAGCAACAGCACATTACGGCACCATCGCCAACTAGGGTCTGTTTACATTCGATGAAATGTGTTTACATCTTGTCTTTTGCATG
>LFJI01000378.1 GCA_001235855.1 Candidatus Burkholderia brachyanthoides | reverse complement strand
AACTCGCACGTACGGTTCTCGGGGGCCCTTCTTCCGCAAGGAAGTCGGGCTACCCGACAGACGCGGCTTACTACGGTAGTACGAGGCGCGCCGCGCCCCGCGCATCCGTCCCCGCTGCATGACGAACACCGACGCCCCCGATCTCGATTTCGATCCGAAAAAGACGCTCTCGCAATTGCCGCATCTGCCCGGCGTGTACCGCTATTACGACGGCGACGGCAACGTGCTCTACGTCGGCAAGGCGCGCAACCTGAAGAAGCGCGTGTCGAGCTATTTCACGAAGACGCTGCATTCGCCGCGCATCGCGATGATGGTCACGCGCATCCGCAAAATCGAGACGACCGTCACGCGCTCGGAAGCCGAAGCGCTGCTGCTCGAAAACAATCTGATCAAGGCACTGACGCCGCGCTACAATGTCCTGTTTCGCGACGACAAGTCGTATCCGTTTTTCAAGCTCACCGGGCACACGTTCCCGCGCATGGCGTATTACCGCGGCTCGGTGGACAAGAAGAACCAGTACTTCGGGCCGTTCCCGAGCGCGTGGGCGGTGCGCGAGAGCATCCAGATCCTGCAGCGCGTGTTCCAGCTGCGCACCTGCGAGGATTCGGTGTTCAACAACCGCACGCGGCCGTGTCTGCTGCATCAGATCGGGCGCTGCACGGCGCCGTGCACGGGTCTTATCAGCGAGGAGGATTACGCGCGCGACGTCGCCAATGCCTCGCGCTTTCTGCTCGGACGGCAGGGCGAAGTGATGAAGGAACTGGAGCAGAAGATGCACGCGTTCGCCGCCGATCTGAAGTTCGAGCAGGCCGCGGCAGTGCGCAACCAGATGAGCTCGCTGTCGACCGTGCTGCATCAGCAGGCGATCGAAGTAGGCGGCGAGAGCGACGTCGATATCCTCGCAGTCGCGGCGCTGGGTGGCAAGGTGTGCGTGAATCTGGCGATGGTGCGCGGCGGCCGTCATCTCGGCGACAAGGCGTATTTCCCGACACACGTCGAAAGCGCGATGTCGCTCGGCAATGAAGACGATCTTCCGGACGTGGCCGATGTCACCGAAAGCGCCCCAGCCGAGGTCCCGCCCGCTGGCGTCGAAGCCATCGGGGAAGCCGCTGAGCGCGACGCGCAGGCGACCGGGATTCCCGTGCAAATCGAAGTGGACGCCGAAGAGCCGGAAGTGCGTGAGGGCGCGCTCGAATCCGAAGTGCTCGAGGCGTTCATGGCACAGCATTACATCGGCAATCGTATTCCGCCG
Organism: Candidatus Burkholderia brachyanthoides; assembly: GCA_001235855.1. Lineage (GTDB taxonomy): Bacteria > Pseudomonadota > Gammaproteobacteria > Burkholderiales > Burkholderiaceae > Caballeronia > Caballeronia brachyanthoides. The sequence goes on along the minus strand of LFJI01000378.1, from coordinate 2,123 downwards.
GTGCTGGTCGTGAGCCATGCGCCGTCGAGCCGGCAACTCGTCGATCTGCTGATCGAGCAGGCGGGTCACAAAGTGACGATGCTACGTCAGCCGCAGGGGCAAAAGCGCGTCTGGTTGTCGATGGCCGAGCAGAACGCCAAGCTCGCGCTCGCGCGTCTGTTGTCCGAGCAAGGTTCACAGCAGGTTCGCACCCGGTCGCTCGCGGAAACGCTCGGGCTCGAGATGGACGATCTCGCGCTGCTGCGCATCGAGTGCTTCGACATCAGCCATACGATGGGCGAGGCGACGCAGGCATCGTGCGTGGTGTATCACCATCACAAGATGCAGTCGGGCGAGTACCGGCGCTACAACATCACCGGCATCACGCCCGGCGACGATTACGCCGCGATGCGTCAGGTGCTGACGCGCCGCTACGAAAAGATGGTGGCGCAGGCGGCCGCCAACGCCACCGAGGAAGCCGCGACGCTGCAAGCCGAAGACGCTGCCGACCCCAACGTGACGCCGGACGCCGCCGAACCGGTCGCGGCTGGCGGCACGCTGCCGAACATCGTGCTGATTGACGGCGGCAAGGGACAGGTCGAGATCGCGAAACAGGTATTCTCGGAGATGGGTCTCGATCACGGCATGCTGGTCGGCGTCGCGAAGGGCGAGGGGCGTAAAGTCGGTCTGGAAACGCTGATCTTTGCGGATGGCCGTACCGCGCTCGAACTCGGCAAGGAAAGCGCCGCGCTGATGCTGGTCGCGCAGATTCGCGACGAAGCGCACCGCTTCGCCATCACCGGCATGCGCGCGAAACGCGCGAAGGCGCGCCAGACGTCGCAGCTGCAAGAACTCAAAGGCGTCGGCGCCAAGCGGCGGCAGAAGCTGTTGTCGCGCTTCGGCGGCTTGCGTGGCGTGCAAGCGGCGAGCGTGGAAGATCTGGCGAGCGTCGAAGGCATTTCGCTCGCGCTCGCGCAGCAGATTTACCGGCAGTTGCATTGATCCGCCGGGCCGGGCGACGTGCCGCCTTGTGAGTGCCGGATCGACGCGGCACAATGGCGGCTCCTTACATGTCCCTCACTGGCTTTCGCGCATGCCCTTCAACTTACCGATCTTCCTGACGTGGCTGCGAATCGTGCTGATTCCGCTCGTCGTGGGCATCTACTACTTGCCGGACATAATGACGAGCCCCGAGCACAAGAGCCTGCTCGGCATGATCATTTTCGTGCTCGCCGCGCTGACCGACTGGTTCGACGGCTTTCTCGCGCGCAAGCTCAATCAGACCTCGTCGTTCGGCGCTTTCCTCGACCCGGTCGCCGACAAGTTGATGGTCACCGCCGCGCTGCTCGTGCTCGTGCAGCTCGGGCGTCTGAACGCGGTGATTGCGCTGGTGATCGTCGGGCGCGAGATCACCATCTCGGCGCTGCGAGAGTGGATGGCGCAGATCGGCGCATCGAAGAGCGTCGCGGTCAATCAGCTCGGCAAGTTCAAGACCGTCTGCCAGATGGTCGCCATTCCGATGCTGCTGTTCTTCGGGCCGCTGAAGATCGCCGGCACGCAGTGGGAGATGGATACGCGCGTCTGGGGCCCGTGGCTCATCGACATCGCCGCCTTCCTCACCGTCTGGTCGATGCTCTACTACATGAAGCTCGCGTGGCCGCAAATTCGGAAGCGCGGCGGCATTCTGTGAACGGTGGCGGCATCGTCGAATGCGGTCATTGCAAAAGAGTGTGCGATCCCAGAAAAATCCATTCACAAAGTAGTTGACAGCTATCTTTAGCTTCTACATAATTACATGTTCTTGATGCACGCTACGCCACAAATTGCGAAGCAGTAGCAAAAGAACCAGGTAGCATAATGCGGGAGTAGCTCAGTTGGTAGAGCGCAACCTTGCCAAGGTTGAGGTCGCGAGTTCGAGACTCGTCTCCCGCTCCAGTCAAAGGGGCAGCCAAGCTTCCTTTTTTGTTTAGTGCACCGGCTGTGTCGAACGTCGTGCACGAACCTTCGGCGCGGTAGCAAAGCGGTTATGCAGCGGCCTGCAAAGCCGTTTAAACCGGTTCGACTCCGGTCCGCGCCTCCAAACACGAAAGCCCCGTTCTCTGAACTGCACCCCAAGAGTTGGACGCTGATCCAACCTTTGGGGT
>LFJI01000038.1 GCA_001235855.1 Candidatus Burkholderia brachyanthoides | reverse complement strand
GGCAGTTATGAGCTGTACTTTGCTCATCATCGGATCGATACGATCCAGCTTGAAGAGGCGCGGCAAAAGGAGCTAAATGTGTTATCCATGTCTCCGGTCTGTATACGTTCTGATAGTTTGTAACTTTCATGAGGTGCTGCTCCATCGTCCGTTTAAATATGCATCAACCGATTTCGAAGATTGACGACACTCTATTTGATAATCAAAGTATAGCATCGGCATCTATAGCATCGGCATCGCGAATGTAACGAAATGTTATTTAGTAACATGTCAAACGATTCACCTACGCCACTCTTTCGCATCGCACCATGAACGGCCACGCCGACTCGTTTAGCTTCGATATCGTCGCACGCATCGCGGAACTCGCGCCCACCTTGCGCAGCGCCGAGCGCAAGGTGGCTGCGCTGATCCTCGACGCTCTCACGGGCGCATCGCGCGCGAGCATCGGCGCGCTGGCGGAGAAGGCGGACGTGAGCGTCGCCACTGTCACGCGCTTTGCCAAGACCGCGGGCTGCGACGACGTCTGCGAACTGAAACTGCGGCTCGCGCAGGCGGCGGTCGGCCAGCGCTTTTTCGAGCGCGAACAGAACGCGGCGGTGGATTCGCTCGCCGTGCGCATTTTCGACGACGTGTGCAGACGACGTTCGCGCGCAATCAGGGCGCGCCGCGCCCATCGCCGAAGTCGCCGATGCGCTCGCCGAAGCCTCGATGATCTACGTGTTCGGCATAGGCGGCGGCTCGACCGCGCTCGCCGACGAGATGCGCTTTCGCCTCGTGCGGCTCGGCCGGCCGGTGGCGTCGTATCAGGACGGCCTGCTGCAGCGCATGGTGGCGGCGACGTTATCGAAGGAACAGGTGGTCATCGCGTTGTCGGTGACCGGGCAGACGCCCGAGATGGTCGAGAACTGCCGTCTCGCGCGAGTATGGCGCGCGCGTGATCGCGCTGACCGCGCCCGCGTCGCCGCTCGGCGCGATCGCCGACTGGCTGGTGCCGATCGTCGCGATCGAAACGGACTTCATCTACAAACCGTCGTCGTCGCGCTACGCGATGATGATGGTGCTCGATCTGCTCGTCACCGAACTCGCGGTGAAGCAGGCCGATCGCAGCCGCGAACTGCTGCGCCGCATGAAGCATGCACTCGATGCGCATCACGGCGGCGAGCGTCAACCTTTGGGAGACTGATCATGGAATCGTTGAAGGCGGACACGCTGATCGTCGGCACCGGCGCGCCCAGCGTCGAACGCGATGTCGCCGTGCGCGACGGGCGCATCGTGGCGATCGTCGCGCCGGGCGGCTTGTCGGCGTGGACCGCCGCCGATGTGTTCGACGCGCAAGGCAAGGTGCTCGCGCCCGGTTTCATCGACGTCCACACGCACCGTGATCCGCTCGCCGCAGACGATGCCGAAGATTACGCAGGGCGTGACGACGGTGATCGTCGGCAATTGCGGGATCAGCGCGTCGCCGGTCGCGCTCAAGGGCGATCCGCCCGACCCGATGAACCTGCTCGGCGATGCCGCCGCGTTTCAATATCCGACCTTCGCCGCATATGTCGATGCCGTGAACGTGGCGCATCCGGCGGTGAATGTGGGTGCTGATCGGACTACGGCGCTGCGCAACAACCACATGGACCGGCTGGATCGCGCGGCGTCGGGCGATGAAGTCGCGGGCATGCGCGCGCAGCTCGAAGAAGCGCTGGACCACGGCGCGCTCGGTCTGTCGAGTGGCCTCGCGTACGGCTCGGCGTTCAATGCGCCGCCCGAGGAAGTGCAGGCGCTGGCCGAAACTTTGGCGAAAGCCGGTGCCGCTCTACACGGCCCCATGCGCACCGAATTCGACGCCATTCTCGACACGATGAGGCGTACCGCGTCGGCCGTCATGCGCACATGCCGGTGGTGATCTCGCATCTGAATTGCGCGGGGCCGTCGAACTGGGGGCGCAGCGTCGAAGTGCTGAAGTCGCTCGACGCCACGCGCGACGGTCAGCCCGTCGGCTGCGATTGCTATCCGTACAACCGCAGTAGTTCGTCGACGCTCGACCTGAAGCAGGTGACGGGTAATATCGACATCACGATCACATGGTCGACGCCGCATCCGGAGATGGCGGGCAAGCTGAGATCCGCGAAGTCGCCGGCGAATGGAACGTGACGCAGCAGGAAGCGGCCAAGCGTCTGCACCCGGCGGGCGCAATGTATCACAACATATCGGAGGACGATGTGCGGCGCATCCTGTGCGGCGCATCCTGTCGCATCCCGCGCCGATGGTCGGCTGGCTCCGACGCGGCTTGCCGAACGATCCGCTGCCGCATCCGCGTTTGTGGGGCGCGTTTCCGCGCGTGCTCGGCCACTATGCGCGCGATACGGCGCTGATCTCGCTCGAAGAAGCCGTGCGCAAGATGACGAGTCTGACGGCGCGGCGCTTCGGCCTGAGCGAGCGCGGGGAAGTGAAGATCGGCTATCACGCTGATCTGGTAGTATTCGATCCCGAGTGCGTTCGCGATGCCGCGACGTTCACGCAGTCGCAGCAGGCCGCGGACGGCATCGACGCGGTGTGGGTGAATGGCGTGTTGACGTATCGCGAACGGGCCGTGACCGGCCAGCGTGCGGGACGTTTCATGGCGCGCGGCGGAGCATCGAAGCTGGATGCGCAGGGCGCATTTTAAAACCGATTTGTGTTGGACAATCTGGAAAAGAAGTCGAGAAGATGAAGCATTATGGCGTGGAAGGTGGCAAGGGACAAGGCGGCGCGCATATGCCGTTCGCACGCCTGGTCGAAGCCGATGGCTGGCTGTTCGTGTCGGGCCAGACGCCGATGGAAAACGGCGAGATGATCAACGGCGGCATCGTCGAGCAATCGCACAAGGCAATCCAGAACGTGATCGCGATTCTGGAAGAGGCGGGCTTGTCCGACATGTGGCCTTGCGTTCTGTAATGAAGAGTGAAAGCGGAAGAGGAGATCGAACCTCAGATCTGCACCTGAATCTGCTGACTTGCCGTGCCATACCGTGGCTCGGCGCGCGATTTCGGCATCGGCACGTGACGCCAGCGGGCATGACCGAGGCTCTCCGCCGCGATATCGGGCGCGGGCGGGGACACCGGCGCGGCGTAGCACGAGACGGACACCAGAGCATCGATAACAACGTTGAGGTCTTCATCGGGCAACCCCTCCTCACGTGAGCAGCAAGTAGCATCAAGCAAGGCCTATGCCGATGTGCTTCCCGCTCCGCCTGCCGCGCCGCCGGCCGCTCGATTCTGCCGGTGCGCGGGCGCGATGTCCGGGCATCGCGCCGACATACTTCAAGTGATGGTTTAACTAGGCCGACACCGCATTCGTTCGAAGCGGCAGCATGCGCGCGCACCGCGAAATTTCACGGCTGCGCAGTTTCAACGCCCGGTCGGGTTCAAACGGAAGTATGCGTCCAGCAGAGAGGTTTTGTACACGACACCGAGCAGCAAAGGTTCCGACTTCTGTTCGATAACCGGCAATCGCTCGCCCTGAAACGTGAGGAAATGTTGGAGCGCTTCGCCGAGCGACATGTCGGGCGTGAGCACGTCGAATTGCGGCTGAAGATAGTCGGCGGCGGTCTTGGCTTCGGTGCCTTTCTCGTCGAGCAGATCGGAGGTGATGTCCTTGAGCGCGACCACGCCGCGAAAGTGTTCGGCGTCATCCACGACATATAGATACTTGACCGGATACTCCAGGAAGGCGCGCGTCATCTCCTTGACGTTGGCCGCCAGCGTGACGACTGTGTCGGCGGGTTTTACGAGTTCACGCATCTGCGTGGCGGCGAGGCGCACGCGCTCCTTTTCCTCGCGCGTGCGGCGCAGCGTGACTTCGTACATCGAGGTCTGCTCCGAGGCCCGTGCGATGTAATAGGCGATCACGCAGGCGAGCATCAGCGGCAGTATGACCTGATACGAGAGCGTCATCTCGAAGATCATCAGGATCGCCATGAGCGGCGCATGCGAGGCGGCCGCGAGGAACGTGCCCATGCCGACCATCGCGTAGGCGAAGGGCGCGGAGGTCGAGTCCGGCCAGATCGCATGCACGGCGAGGCCGTACAGACAGCCGAGGACCGAGCCCACGAACAGCGTCGGCGTGAAGATGCCGCCGACCGCGCCGGAACCGGCAGTGGCGGCCGTCGCGACGATCTTCATCAGCAGCACGGTGAGTAGCGCGCCCCAGGTCCACGGTTCGTGCAGCAGCGAGTTCACGACTTCGTAGCCGTTGCCCCAGACCTCCGGCCACCAAATGGAGATGATGCCGACCACAAGGCCGCCCAGCGCGAGCCGCACGGGCAAGAGCAGCGGCAAGGTGGAAAAGTGTTTCTTCGATGCGGCGAGCAGGCTCAGAAAGCGCGGCGCGATGGCCCCGCATAGCAGCCCGAGCACGACGAACAGCACGACTTCGAGCCCGGTGACGGTCGGGAACACCGGCATCTCGTAAGGCGGCTTATAGCCCGCGAATTCGCGCATGGTGATATTGGCGACCACCGACGAGACGACGATCGGCCCGAAGCTTTCCATCGCCATGGAGCCGAGCACGAGTTCGGTGACGAAGAACGCGCCGGCGATGGGCGCGTTATACGCCGACGTGATACCGGCTGCCGCGCCGCACGCGACCAGCAGGCGCAGACGCGGCGGATCGAAATGCACCCATCGTCCGATGAGCGAGGACGAGAGCGCGGCAAGTTGCACCATCGAGCCTTCCCGCCCGATGGACCCGCCGCTCGCGATGGTGATGAGCGACGACAGGCTGCGCCAGAAGCTCTGCCACATGGGCACCACGCCGTCGCCGATGGTGACCGCTTCCATGTAGTCGGTGCTGGCGTGCTTGCCCGCATGACGGCGCGCTGCGATCAGACAAAAGCCCGCGATCAGTCCGCCGAAAGCCGGCAATGCGATACGCGCAGGCAACGGCAAACCCTTGGCTAGTTCGACGAGTCCTTCCGAATGATTGCCGAGCAGCCGTTCCAGAATGGTGATGCCCTCACGGAACACCGCAGTCGCAAACGCTCCGGCGACGCCGACGATGACTGCCCAGACGAGCATCGTGTGCGAATCGGACAGACGGAAAAGCTGTTCGGCGCGCGTGCGCAGTTTGAGCAGGAATGAGAGCACTTGTGCGAAATCGTGGAAAGTTAGAAGCAGATGGAATAAGAGAAGTGAAAGGATAGCATTGGGCGCGGCCGCCGGCACATGCTTTAGACGAATACGATGCACGAAAAAATAGCCCGGCGTGTTGCGTGCCGGGCTTTTTGTGCGACGAACGAATGCGCTTTAAGCGCTCACCACCTCGGCGCAAACGAAGGATTCGCATTGCGCCGTCCCTCGTCGAGCGCGTCGAGCTTGAGCTTTTGCGCTTCCCAGTTGCTCTGCTGATGCTCCGGATTGGTCGATGCCGTGATCACCACGATATCGTGCGTCAACAGCCACGCGAACGCCACCTGCGCCGGCGTCGCATGATGTTTCTCCGCGATGGCGCGGATGGTCGAATCGTTGTGCGGGCGGCCTTCGGAGAGCGGCATATACGCGGTCACCGTCACGCCGAGCCGTTGCGTCGCATCGACGAGCTTGCGGTTGGCGAGGAATGGGCTCACTTCGAACTGGTTGTTGATGATGTCCTTGCCGCCGGGCGCGTTCACGGCTTCTTCGAGCAGCAGCACGGTGAAGTTCGACACGCCGTAACGACGGCTCAGCTTAAGCTCGCGCGCTTCCTGCAGCGCGGCGAGCGTCTCGGCGATCGGCATCGCGCCGTTGGGCGGCATCGCTGCCGCGTTGTTTCTACCGGCTCGGCTCCATCATTCGCACGCATCTCCGGTAAGCCCTGCCGAATTCACGTCACGCGTGTCGACCCGAGCGCTCAAAGCCCATCCAAGGAAACATGCACCCCATTCTCCTGTCCCGCCTCAAGCATGAAACCGCCGCGTCGCATACGCGGCTCGAGAACGCGCTCGACCTGATGCGGGAGACCACAACGCGACGAATACATCGCGCTGCTCAAGCGTTTTCTGGGCTATGTCGCGCCGTGCGAGGATGCCGTCGGCGCATCCATGCCCGCGTCGATCGCGGCGTTTTTCGATGCCCGCCGCAAAGCGCCGATGCTCGCCGCCGATATCGCGCTGCTCGCTGGCAATTGTGCCGATATCGACGACGTTACGCCGCCGGAAGACCTGCCGGCCTTGCCTAATATCGGCGTTGCGTTCGGCTCGATGTACGTCATGGAAGGCTCCACGCTCGGCGGCCGCTTCATCGCCCCTCATGTCGCGCGGCTGCTCGATCTCGCGCCGGGCGAGGGCAACCGGTATTTCGACGGGTATGGCGCGCGCACCGGCAACATGTGGAACGCGTTCCGCGAGACCGCCACCACCACCGTGCCCGAAGCGCAGTACGACGACGCGGTGCGCGTCGCCGTCGCCACTTTCGAAAGCCTGGAGGCGTGGCTGTGTCGTGGAACCGCTCGACGCCGAAGCGGCGACGGGAGCGGGTGCATGAGCGGTCCGAGCGACGGCGCGCACGCCTCCTACGGACCGTCCGACGCCGAGACGCGCCGGCGCACGCTCGACTCGGGCGTCGCGAGCAAGGACTGCGACGCCGAGCCGATCCACGTTCCCGGTGGCATCCAGCCGCATGGCTATCTGATCGCGCTGTCGGACGATCTGCGCATCGTGCAGGTGAGCGCGAACGTGTCCGCGTTGACCGGCGAGCCGCCCGAAGCGCTGCTCGGCCGCACGCTCTCGATGCGGTGCTGGGCGAGGACGGCGCTAAGCGCGTCGCACATGCGGCGAGCCACGTCGAACTGGAAGACGCGCCGCTCTACGTCGGCGCGATCGACTGCGTGTTCCCCTCGAAGCGCATGCGCGTCGATCTGACGACGCATCGCCACGACGGCACGCTGATCGTCGAGATGGAAACGGCGGCCGCATCCGGCGATGCGTTCGACTCCGTCTATCCGCTCACGCGCACCTTCGCGCGCGGACTGCAAAAAGCCTCCACCGTGCAGGAACTGGCCGAACTCGCGGTGCGCGAAGTGCGCACCATCACGCGCTTCGGCCGCGTGATGCTAGCTTCGACGACGAAGGCCGCAGCCACGTGCTCGCCGAAGACCGCGATCCCGATTACGCGTCGTTCCTGCATCAGTTCTTCCCCGCCTCGGATATTTCGCGGCAGGCGCGCGCTGTATCTGCGCAATCGCACCCGGCTGGTCGCCGACGTGAACTACATGCTCGCGCCGCTGGTGCCGCCGCTCAATCCGCTGACCGGCCCCGTCCCACCGATCTCACCTACACGACGCTGCGCAGCTTCTCGCCCGTGCACCTCGAGTACATGCATGCGCAACATATGAACACGCATGCGTCGATGTCGGTGTCAATCATCGTGCGCGGGCATTTGTGGGGACTCGTTTCCTGCCACGATCACGACGTGCTTCGTGCCGTTCAATACGCGGCTCGCGGTCGAGCATCTCGGGCAAAGGATGAAGAAACTTTTATAATGCCATAGATTTTATGACACAGTAAGTACTATGCGCGGCGCAACTCGATGGCGCGGGCTGCGCGAACAACTCGTGCATCGGCGAATGGCCGCATCCGAAGGTGTGTCTGCCGGGCGGCGGCGTGGTCATGTTGCCAATGGCGAATCGCGCCTGCACGTGGCGCACCGAGCATTCGAAGCGCACGCTCGTCGAGAAGCTCGATTTCGTCACGTCGTGGGGCGGCATGCATGGCGTCGTCACGCCGATCGCGGTGTTTGTCAAACGCGATGTGGCCGCCTCGCGCTGCAATCGTGGCATCCCGAGGCGAGCCTCGACGAAGTGCGCGAATGCACCGGCTTCTCAGCTTCGATGCGACCGGCGCGGAGCCGACCGCGCTGCCCAGCGCGCGCGAGCAAGAGGCGCTTCGGTCGCTCGACCCGCAAGGGCGATTCGAAAGCGACGCCGCCATCCGACTCAGGTAACCCACTCAGTAACCAACGTGACGACATCCACCGCCTTGAGCTTCAACGCGCGGCCGGCGAGCCTCGCGCAAGCCTTCGAGCAATACTGGCACGCCTGGCACGCGCGCGACCTGCCGGCTCTGACCGATGGCGCACGGACGCTGACGTACGCGCAACTCGCCCACGAAACCGGTGCGATCGCGGCGAATCTCTCTGGCCGCGATGCGCGTCCCGGCGACGTCGTCGCGATCACGATGGTGCGCTCCATCGACGCGGTGCTGCTGCTCGCCGCGATCCGCGCGGGACTGTGCTCTTGCGTGTTCGAACCGAGCTGTCGGCGTAGGAAGTGAGCGCGCGTCTGGCCGAAACGCACGCGCGTTTCTGGTGCACGACGCGGAACATGCAGCGCTTCCGGGCCAGCTCGAGATCCCTGGCGCCATACGCACGCTCGACATCGAATTGCTGAAGGAAGTGTCATATTTTCCGCCGGCAGATGTCGAGGCGGATTGTCCCGCACTGTTGCTGTGCACATCAGGCAGCACGGGTCGGCCCAAGGCCCCGCGCTGCTCAACAATGCGCTGGGCGTGCTCGAACAAAGCGCATTGTCGAGCGACGACCGCCTGCTCCACGTCATGCCAATCTATCACACCAACAGTATAAACCAACCAGCTATTCGCACCCTTGCTCGCGGGCGCGACCGTCGTGTTCTGCGCGCGCTTTCGCGCCGAAGACATGCCCGAGTTGATGACGCGTTTCGCACCCACCATCATCACCGGCATACCGACAATGTACTCGCGCAAGTTTTCGATGCGGCATCGCTCGCGTCGCTGCGTATGGCGCGGTGCGGTTCCCGATCACCGAAGCGCTGCATCGCGAGGTGGAAGCGAAGCTCGGCTGCCCGCTCGTGATTTCGTACGGCTTGTCGGAAGCGACCTGCACGAGCACGCTCAATCCGCCGATGGCGCGGCGCATCGGTTCGGTCGGCCGCGTGCTGCCGGGACAAACCGTGCAGTTGCGAGCTGCCGACAGCACGATGACGGACGCGCCGGACGTCGAAGGCGAGATCTGCATCGGGGGACCGAACTTGATGACCGGCTATCTGGGCGCGGCGGACGCCACCTCGCGCACCGTCACCGATGGCTGGCTGCGTACCGGCGACCTCGGCCGCTTCGACGACGACGGCTACTTGTACGTGACGGGTCGCATCAAGGACGTCATCATTCGCGTCGGCGAAAATCTGCCGTCCTTGCTGATCGAGAGCGTGATCGTCGCGGCAGGCAATGTGAGCGCGTGCTGCGTCGTCGGCCGGGCGGATCGCGATCTGGGAGAAGTGCCGGTCGCGTTCGTCGTGCCGAAGGATCTCACCGCGATGGACGCGGCGCGCGTGCAGGACGCGGTGCGCAAGCGGCTATCCCGCATCTATGTGCCGCATGACGTGCTGTTCGTCGATTCGCTGCCAGAGACCGCCGTGGGCAAGGTGGATCGCAAGACGCTTGCCGCACGGCTCGCGGCAGGACTTTACGACTACAGCAAAGCGGCCATTTGATCCGGCGCTTCCCGCATCTCGCGACCTGCGATGTGTGACGGCAGTGGTGTGTGCGCTCGCGCCCACGCGCCGGGAACGTGTGTTGCTTGCTCTTTTTCTCATCCGCGCGCGGCGCATTCATGCGCCACCGCGTCCCACCTCCGACGAGAATCCGACACATGCCTTACGCACTTTACTACTGGGACGGCCTGCAAGGCCGTGGTGAATTCGTGCACCTGGCGCTGGAAGATGCCGGCGCGGAATACGTCAATGTCGCGCGCGCCCCGAACGGCACGAGCGCGATGATGAAGATCATCAACAGCAAGACCGAGCCGGACATTCCGTTCGCGCCGCCGTTTCTCAAGGACGGCAATCTGATCGTGCCGCACGTCGCCAATATCCTGCTCTACCTGAGACCGAAGCTCGGACTCGCGCCGAAGGACGAAGGCCTGCGCTACGTCGCGTACGGCCTGCAACTGACCATCGCCGATTTCGTCACCGAGGTGCACGACACGCATCATCCGCTCGCGACCGACCTCTACCACGAAGATCAGAAGGATGCCGCCAAAATCCGCACGCGCAATTTTCTCGATCAGCGCGTGCCGAAATTCATCAGCTATTTCGAGCGCGTGCTGAAACAGAATCCGCATGGCGACAAGCAGATGGTCGGCGACACGGCGAGCTATGTCGATCTGTCCGTTTTCCAGATCGTCGATGGCTTGCACTACGCCTTTCCGCGCGCGATGAAGACCTTTGGCAAGCACTATCCGCACGTGGCGGCGCTGCATGAGGCCGTGCTCGAACGGCCCAATATCGCCGCATATGTGGATTCGGAACGGCGCATCGCCTTCAACGAATCGGGCATCTTCCGCCACTATGCCGAACTCGATCAGGACGCGAAATAACGCGCGCCGGACGCGAGAATTATCAAAAGAGGAGCCAGCCTGGTCGAAACGGTTCCATCCTTCGGTCTCGGCACGTTTCGCGTCAATGCCGAAAAAACCGCGAACGCGGTCAAGAACGCGTTGGAGATCGGCTATCGCCATATCGATACCGCGCAGTATTACCACAACGAAGCCGCCGTCGGCGATGGCCTGCGTGCGTCGGGCGTGCCGCGCGACGATATCTGGGTGACGACGAAGGTCTGGTGGGAGCGGCTGGAGCGCGACGCGCTCATCGTGAGCCTCAAGGACAGCCACGCGAAGCTCGATATCGGCACCATCGATCTCGCGCTGGTGCACTGGCCGCCGCCCGGCTAATAACATCTGACAGCGATCCATTCTAAGCAACGGCTCCACGCGGTGTCATGCATGAACCACAATTACGCAAGGTCATTGAAGGCTCGCGCCGCGCTCGCCGCGTCAGTTCCGGCCCGTTTGCCGCTGTTTATGTTGGCGTGTTCGTCGCGCTGCGTATCGCGCTGGTAATCGTCGCCACCGCGCCGGTCCGTATCGACCACACCGCGTTCGACATCCTCATGCGCTTGCTTGCCGACATCGCGCGGTTCGTGATCGTTCTGCGACTCGACGTTCTGATCCGCTTCGTGCGGCAGCGGCGCATTCGATGCATCTTTGCGCGCGTGGTGTTCCGCCGTTCGGCGACCTCGCGATACTGCTCGTTCGCTTGCAATGCGCGCACGTAGCAGCCGCGCAGCAGCGTGCGGAGCTTGAGCAATTCGCGGTCGCGCGTCAGGACGATGCGCGCCTCCTCTTCGGCGAGCCGCTCGATTTCGTCATCCGCGAAATTGTTGTCGAAGCGCGTATCGAAGTCCGCCAGCCGCAGCAACTGCGCGAGCGCGCCGAGATGCGCATTGGCGATGAAGCGCAGGTCGCTCGCGGGCAAAGGCGGACGCAGCAGCAACGCGCCGTGCTCCATGCCCGGCGGCAGATGCCGCGCGGGATACGCCTCGATCACATCGTCGGGCTGGATCTGCGCGTCGAATCCTGCGGGATGGCCATTACGTACGACCAGCGCGACTTCCGTTTGCGGCACGCCGAGCGCTTCGATCATGTGCTTTGCAGACGAACCGTCCGGACACGCGCACGCGAACATACACCCGCGCTGCGGCCGAGCGAGGAAATCGTTCAGTTCACGATGGAAATGAAAACGCACCTTGACCATGCGGCAGTATCGCATCGGGCGCTTCTGCGCGCTGCCGGCCGATGTGCTCTACTGGCGCAGCGACTGCCGCCGCTCCGGACGGCGGCGAGCAGCAGCCACGCAAGAAGCGACGAACATGGATATCGGATTCATCGGTTTGGGCGAAATGGGCAGCGCAATGGCGATCAACGCGCTGAAAGCGGATCACACGGCGCGCGTATGGAACCGGTCGCGCGACAAGAGGCGCGCGGTAGCGGAGCAGGGCGCATCGGTGGTCGATACGCCGGAGCAGGCCTTTTCCGGCGACGCCGCGTTCTCCATGCTCGCGGACGACAACGCGCTGCGTTCGGTGCTCGTCGACGACGCTCTGCTCAAGCAGGCGCCGAAAGGACCGCCGAAAGGACTCGTGCACGTGAACATGGCGACCATTTCGCGGCTGCGCTTGCCGTCGAGTTGGCCGAGTTGCACAAGCAGCACGGCGTCGCGTATGTCGCCGCGCCCGTGCTCGGGCGGCCCGATGTCGCGGCGGCCGGGCAAGCTGAACATTCTCGCGGCAGGCATGGATGCCGACATCGACCGCGTGCAGCCCGTGTTCGATGCGCTCGGCCAAAAGACCTGGCGCGTCGGCCGCGATCCGCAACACGCGAACATGCTCAAGCTCGCGGCGAATTTCATGCTGGCATCGGCGATCGAGGCCTTCGGCAAGGCGGTGGCGCTCGTGAACGGCCACGGCATGCCGGCGCAGACGCTGCTCGACGGATCGCGAATTCGCTGTTTCCTGGGCCGGTGTATCAGGGTTACGGGTTACGGCAAGATAATTTCGGAAAGTGGCGGCACGCCGCGCGGAACAGTGACTTTTCGACGATTTCGCGCGCGAAACCTCTGAGAAAGCGGGAGCATCGCTTGCTTCCGATCGCATCGAAGCATTCGGTTCCGAACATACGTGCGAACTCAGTAGACGCATAGTTGTTGTCGTCGAGCAGTTCGTCATGAGAAAAAATCGCCGGAAAGGAGACCGCCGGAAAGGAGACGTTCATGCCTTCGATGCGCTACGGCCTCGTGCTCGCCGCGATCTGTTGCGGTTGCGGCATCGCGTCCGCGTGCGCCGACGACAGGGCGAGCCCTTGCGATGTGTTGAAGCGCATCGTGTCGGCGGCGCCGAACTTTTCGTCGCTGAGCGGGCTTCGACGGACGCGCTGCAAACCGTGGCCGCGGATATCGCGTCCTGTCTTCCCGACGCGACCCACGATCAGAACTCGGCCGTGCGGCAGCATTTCTATCTCGGCGCGCGTGACGCGCGGACGGAGATCGCGGCTTCGCAGGCGCGGCAGAACAAGCTGAAGCTCGAGTATTCGGATCTCGTTGAGGCCATCGTGACCAAGTGCACCCTGATAGCCGACGATGACGACGATGCGCTCGCCGGACTCGCCAATTTGCTGACCGGCATGGGTCACAGTGGCGCAGGCCCGCGAACGGCGCGCGTGCCGTGGAAGTGGCGGCGTAGTTCTCGCCCGATGTCGTGATTCTCGATCTCGGCATGCCGCTCGCTGGTCGATGGCCTCGCCGCCGCTCGCGCGCTGCGCGCCCTGCCAGCGCGGCAAGGAGATGCTGCTGGCCGCGCTGACAGGCTGGGGCCAGCAGCATCGCGAGATAACGCAGGACACGGGATTCGACATGCATCTCGTCAAACCCATCTCTGCCGACCAGCTCTTTTTCATCCTCTCGATGACGTAGCCCTGAACGCGTGTGACATCGTTACCACAGCTGTATACCAAAATGTTGCGCCGCACCAAGCGATTCGGTATAGTGGTTCCTGTCTCCTCCATGTCTCCACTGATATGGATTCGGCCCGCCAACCTAGGCGGGCTTTTTTTCGACCGCGCTTTCTGCTTCGGCACATCTCTCAGGCGTAATCCGGGATAGGGGCAGGCCTCACGGCCCGACCCCTCCCACACCACCGTGCGTACGGG
>LFJI01000377.1 GCA_001235855.1 Candidatus Burkholderia brachyanthoides | reverse complement strand
GACGATCCTTCACGCCGAATTCGGCCGGTGCCAATTCAATGACGCAATGGACTGGCAGCGCGAGTCAGTGTTGTGGAACCGATTAGTGTATTCCATCAGGGACAGATTGGGCAATGGGCCTGGTGAAGAAAGTCTGGATACATGGCCGCAATTTTTTCCTTTTTGTTCATCATGAAAAGACCGCTTGGCAAACCGGGGGCGTCCATACATGGTAATAGTGAACGTCACTTCAGACGCGGCATGTGCCGGCAGGACGCGCTTAATGCGTTCAGACATGCGAATTTTAGCTCGGTGAGGCTTGACGTGATCGTGCGGTCTCAACTCGGTCTCGTAAATGCAGTGCTGATATCGCGCAGAAAATCGCGAGCCACCGCTCGAGAACACAAGAGTTTTTCTGCTGGCCATCCTGTCGTGCGCCGACTGGATGGCCAGACGATCGGGGTTACCGAAGAGACTCAGGCCTCGCGGCGCAGATGCGGGAACAGGATCACGTCACGAATGCTCGGGCTGTCGGTCAAGAGCATCACCAGACGGTCGATACCGATACCGCAACCGCCCGTCGGCGGCATGCCGTGCTCGAGCGCGCGAATATAGTCGGCGTCGAAGTACATTGCTTCCTCGTCGCCGGCGTCCTTCTGATCGACCTGCTTCTGGAAGCGCGCGACCTGATCTTCCGGATCGTTCAGCTCCGAGAAGCCATTGGCGATCTCGCGGCCCGTGATGAACAGCTCGAAGCGCTCGGTGATGCCCGGGACCGTATCCGATTCGCGCGCGAGCGGCGAGACTTCGATCGGGTAATCGACGATATACGTCGGCTTCCACAGTTGCGACTCGGCGGTTTCTTCGAACAGCGCCAGTTGCAGCGCGCCGATGCCTGCATTGAGGAACGCCGGCTGCGTCGTGTCCACGCCGAGCTTCTTCAATTCGGCGCGCATGAACGTGCTGTCGCCCAGTTGCTCGTCGGTGTACTGCGGCGCGTACTTCTGAATGGCCTGATTGATTGTCAGGCGATGGAAGGGCTTTGCCAGATCGAGTTCGCGGCCCTGATACATGATGGTCGCGGTGCCGAGCGCATCGATCGCGGCCTGACGGATGAGTTGCTCGGTGAAGTCCATGAGCCACGCGTAATCGGTGTACGCGGCGTAGAACTCCATCATCGTGAACTCCGGGTTGTGACGTGGCGACACGCCTTCATTTCGGAAGTTACGGTTGATTTCGAACACGCGCTCGAAGCCGCCGACAATCAGCCGCTTGAGGTAAAGCTCAGGCGCGATGCGCAGGAACATCTGCATGTCGAGCGCATTGTGATATGTGACGAAAGGCTTGGCCGCCGCGCCGCCCGGAATGGGGTGGAGCATCGGCGTTTCGACTTCCATGAAGTTCGCCTTCGCCATGAAACTGCGGATCGACGAGAACGCCTTGGTGCGCGCGAGGAAGGTCTTGCGCGATTCGGGCGTGACGATCAGATCGACATAGCGCTGGCGATAGCGCATTTCTTGATCGGCCAGGCCGTGAAACTTGTCCGGCAGCGGACGCAGCGCCTTCGAGAGCAGACGCAGTTCCGTGCAGCGCACCGACAGTTCGCCCTTTTTGGTGCGGAACAGGACGCCATTGGCCGCGGCGATATCGCCCAGGTCCCACTTCTTGAACGCGTCGTAGGTCTCCGCGCCGACATCCGTCGGCGTGATGAAGAACTGGATCTGGCCGCTGCCGTCCTGCACCGTCGCGAAGCTGGCCTTGCCCATCACGCGCTTGAGTATCATGCGGCCGGCGAGCGCGACGGCGAAGGGATTTGCTTCGAGTGCATCCTTGTCGGTGTCGGCGTATTCGCTCTGCAGCGCGGCAGCGTGATGCGTCGGGCGGAAATCGTTCGGATAGGCGACGCCTTGCTCGCGCAGCGCGCGCAGTTTCTCGCGGCGCTCGGCGATGATCTGGTTCTCTTCCAGTTCCGGAACGGCGCCCGGTTGAGTCGGTTCGGTCATGATGTGTGGCTTTCGATGCGGTGATTGCGGCCCGATTAAGCCGCGCGTGAGGTCGAAAAACGGCGCGGCTGTACCGATGGGCCGCGCCGCGTACAGGAGTCAGACGCCCTGTTTCAGACTCGCGCCGATGAAGTCGTCGAGGTCGCCGTCGAGCACGGCGCGTGTGTTGCTCATTTCCACGTTGGTGCGCAGATCCTTCACGCGGCTCTGGTCGAGCACGTAAGAGCGGATCTGATGGCCCCAGCCCACGTCGGTCTTGCTCGATTCGAGCTTGTCCTGTTCGGCCTGGCGCTTGCGCATTTCGAACTCGTAGAGACGCGCCTTCAGCATCTGCATGGCTTCCGCGCGGTTGCGGTGCTGCGAGCGGTCGTTCTGGCACTGCACGACGATGCCGGTCGGCGCGTGCGTCAGACGCACGGCGGAGTCGGTCTTGTTGATGTGCTGGCCGCCCGCGCCGGATGCACGATAGGTGTCCGTGCGAATATCGGCGGGGTTGATTTCGATTTCGATCGAATCGTCGATTTCCGGATACACGAACACCGACGAGAACGACGTGTGACGCCCGCCCGACGAGTCGAACGGCGACTTGCGCACGAGCCGGTGAATGCCGGTCTCGGTGCGCAGATAGCCGTACGCGTATTCGCCTTCGACCTTGATGGTCGCGCTCTTGATGCCGGCCACGTCGCCTTCCGACTCTTCGAGCACTTCGGTCTTAAAGTCCTTGCGTTCGCAATAGCGCAGATACTGGCGCAGCAGCATGGACGCCCAGTCGCACGCTTCAGTGCCGCCGGCGCCCGCCTGAATGTCGATGAAGCAGTTGTTCGGATCGGCCGGGTTCGAGAACATCCGGCGGAATTCCATGTCCTCGACGCGCAGGCGCAAGGCGTCGGCGTCGGATTCGCAGGCGACGAGGGTGTCTTCGTCGTTTTCTTCGCGCGCCATCCCGAACAGGTCGTCGGCGTCGCGCAGATCGTTGTCCAGTGCCGTGAGCGTGGATACCACGCCGTCCAGCAGCTTTTTTTCACGACCGAGCGCTTGCGCGTTCTTCGAGTCGTTCCAGACGTTCGGATCTTCGAGTTCTTTGTTGACTTCGGCTAGACGCGCAAACTTGGCGTCGTAGTCAAAGATACCCCCGTAGCTCGCTCGCGCGACGGCGCAGGTCGGCCAGAAGGCTTTCGATCGCGTTGAGACGTTCCGCTTCCATTATCGATCTTCGGCTTCGTAAAAAAGTGCAATTATAGCCGATCGACGTGCGCAGCCTGGCCGGGAAAGCTGCCGATGCGCGGGTTTCGCAGGCTTTTATCCCGCGATGGAGCCGGTGTTCACCGTTCACCGTGCTCGAGGATCACTCTCGCTTCGATCTGGCGCTCGATGTGTGTGGCAGCACGCCCACGCGCGTGGTGCGTGAGCACTTGCGCACG
>LFJI01000376.1 GCA_001235855.1 Candidatus Burkholderia brachyanthoides | reverse complement strand
CATGCAAAAGACAAGATGTAAACACATTTCATCGAATGAAAACAGACCCTAGCGCAAACACGCTCAACGCAGACGGAACGAAGGGAATCCAGGTGGCGCGCGCGGCGGCAAATACTGGTTGCCCGGCACCGTGTTCGAACTCGCAGGATTCGGTGCACTTGCCGTGCCAGCGGGCGTGGGCACCTGTGCGCCGGATGCACCCGCCGGCACCACCGCCGTCGCCGATGCGCCCGCGGGCGATGCCGCTTGCGTGCCTTCATCGCCGTAGTTCGGCAGCGGCGCTTCGCCGTAATCGGGCGCGTTGCCGGAATCGCCGCTGATCAGGAACTGGCGGCGCTGAAGGTACACGTTACGCACGAACGAATACTTGTCGAGCGCGGCGTCGGCGAGCACGTCGGTAGCGCCGAGCAGATTCGCGCGCGTGTTGACGAGGTTCACGCCGTACAGCGCCCAGCTCACCGAATCCGGATGCACATAGCTCAGCGGATTGCCGAAGTAGTCCGGCACCAGACCCACCGTGTCGCGCACGGTGCTCGGGCCGAGCAGCGGCAGCGCCAGATACGGACCCGACGGCACGCCGTAGTGACCCATCGTCATGCCGAAATCGCCCGGGTGCTTCGGCAGCTTCGCGGCCGAGGCGACGTCGAACAGACCGCCGACGCCGAACACCGTGTTGATCGCGACGCGCATGATGTCCGACACGCCATCTGCGATCTTCAGTTGCAGCAGATTGTTCGCCGCGATGTAGAAGTCGCCGATATTCGAGAAGAAGTTGGTGACGCTATTGCGCACCGGCTCCGGCACGGCCCACACGTAGCCCTTGGCGACCGGCTTGAGCGCGTACTGATCAACCGTGTCGTCGATCGTGAACATCGTGCAATTGTAGCTTTCGAAGGGGTCGTTCGTGGACGTCGTCACCGTCGCGCCGACGAGCGCGCCCGTCATCGCCACCCCTGCGCTCCTCATCCCGAGCCTGATCCCCATCACGTGCATATTCTTCTCCTTATTGAGCCGGGCTCGATGCCGCGCTTGCGCTCGCGGCACCGCTGGCGGCAGGTTCGCCCGTCGCGCTCGCCGCGCCCAGGAAAGCCGGTGCGGGCGCTACCGCCAGAGCGCCCGGCGCTTTCGACGCGCTGGAATCCGCTGCCTTGTTGTACAGGAACTGACCGATCAGGTTCTCCAGCACAACGGCAGATTGCGTCATCGTGATCTGGTCGTCGTTCTTGAGCATCTGATCGTCGCCGCCCGGTTCCAGACCGATGTACTGCTCGCCGAGCAGGCCGGAGGTCAGGATCTTTGCCGACGAGTCCTTCGGAAACTGGTATTGCTTGTCGATATCAATGGTCACGACCGCTTGGAACGTGTTCTGGTCGAAACCGATCGTGCCGACACGGCCGACCGTCACGCCCGCGCTCTTGACGGGCGCGCGCGCCTTCAGGCCGCCGATGTTGTCGAACTTGAGCCGCACGGCATAAGTCGGCTGAAACGACAGCGAGCTCATGTTGCCAGCCTTCAGCGCGAGAAAGAGCAGCGCCACGAAACCGAGCACCACGAAGAGGCCGACCCAAAAGTCGAGAGCAATCTTTTTCATCGTCTTCCCAATGAGAATCTTGTCGCAGGCTGCGCGTGACGGTCTGCGTCCTTCACAACGCCCGCGCCTTCGCAGAACGCCTGCGGATGGTGCATTAGCCGAACATCAGTGCGGTTAGCAGGAAATCGAGGCCGAGCACGGCGAGCGACGCGTACACGACCGTCTTGGTGGTCGCACGCGATACGCCTTCCGGCGTCGGCCGGGCTTCGAAGCCCTGGAACAGCGCGATGAAGGTCACCACGAAGCCGAACACAACGCTCTTGATCACGCCGTTGCCGACATCGCGCCAAACATCCACGCCGCCCTGCATCTGCGACCAGAACACACCCGGGTCCACGCCGATCAGCATCACGCCGACGATGTAGCCGCCGAGAATGCCGACTGCGCTGAAAATAGCCACCAGAAGCGGCATGGCGATGATGCCCGCCCACATGCGCGGCGCCATGACGACCTTCATGGGATCGACGGCCATCATTTCCATCGCGGTGAGCTGCTCGCCGGCCTTCATCAGGCCGATTTCCGCCGTCAGCGACGTACCCGCGCGTCCGGCGAACAGCAGCGCCGTGACCACCGGCCCGAGTTCACGTACGAGCGACAGCGCCACCAATAGGCCGAGCGCTTCTTCGGAACCGTAACGGCTCAGCGTGTAGTAACCCTGCAGGCCAAGCACGAAGCCGACGAACAGGCCCGACACCGCGACGATCACGAACGAATAATTGCCGACGAAGAAGACCTGCTTCGTGACGAGGCGCGGGCGGCGCAGAAGCGCGAAAAATTCGAGCACGAGACGCACGAACATGCGCGTCGCGTAGCCTGTGGTGCGAAAGCCGTCGAGCACCCAGCGTCCGAGCGCGCTGATCATGCTTGCCCTCCGATACCGAAATCCGCCGCGAACGGCTGGCTCGTGTAATGAAACCTGAACGGGCCGTCCGGCGTGCCGTCGATGAACTGGCGTACCGTCGGGTCCTGCGACGCGCGCAGCGCCGCGGGCGTGCCTTCGGCATGGATGCCGCCATTGGCGACGAAATACACGTAGTCGGCGATGGAGAACGTCTCCGGCACGTCGTGCGACACGATGATGGACGTCGTGCCGAGCGCGTCGTTCAGCATGCGGATGAGTTTCGCGGTGATGCCGAGCGAAATGGGATCGAGGCCGGCGAACGGCTCGTCGTACATCATGAACTCGGGGTCGAGCGCGATGGCGCGCGCCAGCGCGACACGACACGCCATGCCGCCCGAAATCTCCGAAGGCGCGAGATCGCGCGCGCCGCGCAGACCCACGGCATTGAGTTTCATCAGCACGAGATCGCGGATGAGTTCTTCGGACAGATCGGTGTGTTCGCGCAGCGGGAAGGCGACGTTTTCGAACACGGTCTGATCCGTGAACAGCGCGCCGAACTGGAACAGCATGCCCATCTTGCGGCGCAACGCGTAGAGGCCGTCGCGCGTTTGCGAGCCGACGTCCTGGTCGCCGAACATGACCTTGCCGCGACTCGCTTTGACGAGACCGCCGATCAGACGCAGGGCCGTGGTTTTGCCGCAGCCGGAGCCGCCCATGACCGCCACCACCTGACCGCGCGTGAAGCGCATGTTCAGGTTCGACAGGACGAGCCGGTCGCCGTAGCCAAAATCGACGTCGCGTAGCTCTAGCAGAGTCTCGGAGGAAGCAGGCACTAGGTAAGAAATTCCGTTGACGCAAGAGGACGAATTATAGGGCCTGCGCGCAATCGATTCTTTTTCTAGTATCATTAATATCATAAAATATGTGAGTTAACGTGGCAATACGGATATTTCTGTGGTTGCCTGGTGATGTGAGCAGCAATTTGCCAGCGCAGCGTTGCGATCGAGTCAGGCACGTGCCGC
>LFJI01000375.1 GCA_001235855.1 Candidatus Burkholderia brachyanthoides | reverse complement strand
AAATGTGTTACCCCTGTCCTGACACACTTGTTACCCATGTCTCCGGTCTGTACACACCGACAACGCGCGACGGCGTTCGAGCCACGCCGCGCGATCCACGCGCGACCGTCACCATCCGGCAGGACGGCGGACATGGCGGCTCTCAACTCTGGAATGTTCTAAGGGTTAACATGTAGTTCGAGTACATGGGCACCCTTGTCATCATAAAAATGACTTAACTTTATTTGTTGCATTCCGAATTGGAATGCGCAAATCGAATGCAAGAAGGGGTGGCTCATGGAACTGCGCGCGTTGAGATATTTCGTGGAAGTGGTAAAGCAAAAGAGCTTCAAGGCGGCCGCCGAGCACATGTTCGTCACGCAGCCGACCATCAGCAAGATGGTCAAGGCGCTGGAGGATGAAGTCGGCTCGCTGCTGCTGCGCGACGGCCGCCAGATGGTGCTGACGGATGCTGGCCAGATCGTCTACCAGCGCGGCATCGAAGTGCTGGCGGCGCATGCGTGCCTGGAAACCGAACTCAACGATCTCGGGACCTTCGGGCGCGGCAACGCTGACCATCGGCATTCCGCCGATGGGCGGTGCGCTTTTTACGCCGGCGATCGCGGCGTAAAAAGCGCTATCCGAAGGTCGAACTGAAGCTGTTCGAGCGCGGCTCGAAGGCGATCGAGGCGGCCTTGATTGACGGCAAACTGGAACTTGGCGGTGTGTTGCAATCGGTCGATACCGAGATGTTCGACGTGCTGCCGGTCAGCCGGCAGCTTCTGTGGTTGGTCGCGCCGAAAGGCTCGCGCTGGGACGCGGCAAAAGAAGTGCCGCTCGCGGATCTCGCGTCCGAGCCGTTCGTGTTCTACGGCGAAAGCCTCGCGCTTAACGACGTCGTGCTGAATGCGTGCCGAGAGGCGGGCTTCATGCCGACCATCGTGGGCCGCAGCGGGCACTGGAATTTCATGGTAGCGCATGGTGTAGGCGGGCATCGGCATCGCGCTTTTGCCCGCGCCGTACTGCCCTGCCGCCGGCTCGACGCCGATGCGTTCACCTGCCGCCGCGTCGTCGCGCCGGAAATACGCTGGGACATGGCGGTGGGTTGGCGGCGCAACGGTTATCTGTCGCATGCCGCGCGCGCGTGGCTCGACGTGGCGCGCGAAATGTTGCCGGCCAATATCGATCAGGATTTCATGGCCGATGGTTTTGGTTTTCCGCGCGCGAAAGGCACGGGTACGCCTTGAACCTTGCAGCGGCAAAACAAAACACGCCGACCCGCATCCGAGCGGATTCGGCGCGTTTTCATCGCGCGGTGACGCGCGGCCGGATCAGTCCACCAGTGTGAGTTCGACGCAGCGATTCGCCTGAGACGACTCGCCATGGTCTTGTTGTTGGCGATGGGACGCGCCTCGCCGAAGCCCTGTAGGACCAGCGCGCTCGCCGGCACACCATGCTTGACCATGAACGAGCGCACGGCTTCCGCGCGCTGCTTCGACAACTGAAGATTCAGCGCCTTGCCGCCCGTGTTGTCCGAGAAGCCCGCGATTTGCAGCTTGATCGGTGTGGCCGCGTCGCCGCATTCCTTCAGCGCGGCCTGGGCACCGTGTTCGAACCGAAGCGGAAATTCACTGGCTTCGGGTTCAACTGGTCTGAGCTTCGCCGGCTCGCACTCCGCCTTTTTAGTTGCCGACGTGGCGGCAAGGGCTATCGCTGGACTCGGCGGACGCGCTCGGGCTCAGACCTGCCCCGGCGGGCTTCGCACTCATCGTGCTGATGGTCCAGTCGTGACCGGCAGTTTCTTTAGCGTATGAAACCAGCCGAACTTCGTTTCGTTGGCGCTCCCGCCTAATTCGATCGTGTCGCCCGAGACGCGCAGCTCGCCTGGTTGCGTCATCATCGGAATCAGCGTGTCGAGCGCGTTCAGCCAGCCAGCCGGTTTGGTGTCGGGATCGATCGACCACGTTGGCGTGGAAACGGTCGGCGTCGAGCTTGGCCGCGAGCGTGTCGATCAGGCGCTGACGCTCCTGATCTGTGTTAGCCTGTGACCCTGATCGTAGCGATGCCGGATTCGTCGGCGCTCACGGACATGAAGACATGATCGCACTTTTGCCCGGCGACAACGTCGGCATCGACGCATTGGACGATGTCGCTGCCGGGATCGACGTGGCAGCCGCATCCGAAGCCGCGCCAGTAGCGCCGCCCGCGGTGTTGTCTGCCCGTGCATCCGACGCGGCGTCGTGACCAGTCTTCTCTGGCGAGCAGCCGCGCGTGGTGAATGTCGCGAAAAGTGCGAGCGCGGCTGCGCTTGCGACCCACATCCACGTCTTTCTGCCGTTCTTTTCACCGGTGATGTGATGCTCGATCCAAGGCGGCGTGTCCATCTGCAACAGCAACGGCGCGGGCTGCTGGGGCGCCGGATGCTCGAGGTGCGCCGACACCCGCCTTCAGACGCGATGCCATGCCCGCCAGAAACGCGCCGACCGAACCCAAACCGAGCGCGCTCGCGAAGGCATCCGTCATATTGGCGCGTACGACGGGCAACTGATTGCCGAGCAACAGCGGCAATTCGTAGACATGCGTGAAATGCCGTTTGAGGACGCCCAGCACGGTTGCGCACCGATGCCGGACAGCATGCGCGTGGCGCTCGCGGCGATGTCAGTGTATTCCGAGATGCGTTCGGACAGCAGATTGAGGCTGTCGTGCGGCACCAGCACACCATCGGCTTTCTGACCGGCTTTTTCGACCAGTGTCTTGAAGCCCTCGTCCTGCACGACGAAATATGGCAGTTCCTCGGCGATGTGGGCATTGGTGCCGGGCGCCATGACGACCGCGAACAGATTGCGCACGCCGTCGAGCGACGACGCCTTGTTCATCATCGCGCCGATGAGCGCGGGCGTGCACAAAGACACGACACACTTGGCGGATTCCGGCGTGCAACCGATGCGCCCCGCGAGCTGCTGCAAGACGCTCTCGGACAAAGCGCCCTATACTAGCTGATTAAGATTGATGCTCATTGAGATACTTTCCTGGATAGCGTCATTGCGTCAGCCCAGGCGGCTTTGAGGGCGTGGCGATTATAGGTTCGGGGTCCTCCCTTAAATTGCGTGCGCTGAACAATCGGATTTATCTCAGTGGCGACGCATCGTCACGCCGGCGGCGAAATTCTGGGTCTGCAAGCGCGTGCTGGAATTCACCGGCGAGGCGATGGAAGTCTGGGGGGTGGCAACGGCTATGTCGAAACCGGCCCGATGGCGCGGTTCTGCGAGGCGCCGGTCAATTCGATCTGGGAAGGCTCGGCAACGTGATGTGCCTCGACGTGCTGCGCGCCTTCGAGCGTGAGCAGGACGCGGCGCACGCGCTGCTGGACGACTGGCGCGCCACGCGCCTGCCGACGTCGCGGATGCGTTCATCGACACCCGTCTAGTCCGTCTAGTACTACTGCGTCACAAAACATTTGAGGTAGCACAGCAATATGGACATCTGTTTAA
>LFJI01000374.1 GCA_001235855.1 Candidatus Burkholderia brachyanthoides | reverse complement strand
GCCGTGTACGGACCCGTACGCACGGTGGTGTGGGAGGGGTCGGGCCGTGAGGCCTTTGCCCCTATCCCGAATTTGTTTTAGACGCGTCAGAACGCGTAGTACGGTCCGGCGCCGGCGGGCGTCGCGCACCCTTCGAGCGCCGTGAACACGCGGCGTCCGAAGAAGAACGGCAGGCCCCAGTCAAAGTAGCCGCTGACCGACCTCGCGAGATTGTTGAACGCATAGTTGCCGGTCGTGAACAACGCGGTCGATTGCCCGACGCTGAAGCCCACGTTGACCGATGTGCCGGTCGTCGAGGTGATCGTCGCGGTGAAACTCTGCGTCGAGGACGGGCAGTACCAGGCGCCGCATGCGGTGAGCGTTGTTGAGGGAAAGAACAGGCCATTCGATCCGCTGTCGAGGAAGCTCGACGAGTACGCGCTGCCGTTCATGATAGCCGGTCGACGAATTCGACTTGAGCACCGTGGCCGAGCCGAGCAGATTGTTCGACTGCGAGCCGATGCCGAAGGTCATCGTCCCCGTCACCGCCGACGCACCGGACGTGGGCAGCGCGGGCAACTCGATCAGCACGCCGTTGTTGTCCGCGGGAAAATTGGCGACCGGATTCGTGATCTGTTGCGCGACGGCAAGCGTCGCGTTCACGCAGTTGCTGCTGGCGCAGTTGTAATACCAGCGCGGCAGCGCCGACGACGCGCACCCCGCGCCGCAATCCGCCATGAATGGTCCGACGCCGAGGATGCCGTTGCCGTGCAGGCTGGCGGCGGTGAGCATCGGCAGGCCGGACTAGTTGCAGTCGGCGGGCGCGCTGCCGGTGGCGCTGTCCGCGATCAACTGGACGGAGGTCGACGCCGCCACCTGACCGGCCATGCGTACATTGGCCTGCCGCACCGCGCCCCACGTATAGCCGGTGCCGAACACCGAGCATTCCCCGACCGCGGCGACCGTGCCGGACGCACCGACGAGCGGCAGCGCGATCGACGGATCGAGCGCCGATGCTAGCATGCGCAGGCCCTGCGAGCCGGTATCGACCTGAATGCCGTCGATGGTCTGGCAGGTGTTCGTGCCGGGGACGCAGAGCGTCACGCTGGTCTGCAGCATGTTGCGCGTGCGCGTGCGCGTGGGCGTGCTGGTGACCTGGATGTTCTGTACGTTGGGCGTCGTAGATTGCGGCACGGAGGCGCTGCTCGTGCCGGTCGCGCCCGGCGCCGATGCCGATACTGGCGCGCTGGCGCTGGCGGGTGCTTGCGCGGCGGCGTCGTTGGTGGCTCCGCCGCCTCCGCCGCATGCGGTGAGCACGGCGGCGAGCGCCACGGAAAGCACGAGCGTGATGAGAATGCGCGTTTTAATGTCAGTCTCCCCGTTACTGGATATCGGACACCGACACGCCTACGGGCAGCGCGCTCGCGAGCCACGCGCGCCGTGTGCAAACCGGCTTCGCCGATATTGGCGCTCGCGCCGGTCTGGAAGCGCGCGAAGTAGGCGCCGAGCAGCGCCTGCACGTTGGGCATCGCGGGACCTTGCCAGGAGACCGCGTACACTTTGCCGCTCGCGTCGGTCGTCACCCGATAGTCGAGCGGGGCGTTCACGCCCTGATGGATGACTGCGCCGCCGGAGGCATTGGTGGTGTCGCGACCGCGCCGAGTTGCGCGCGACAGGGCAGACTGGCCAGGCACGCGCACAGCGCCGCAATCCTGGCCGTCATGAAAAAGCGATTAGGAATTCTGAATTTGTTCATCGCCATCTTACTCTGCTTGAGATTCGTCTTATTAATGAGAGGTGGCAACTTAAGGAGTAAGACGACGGCGCGCAATACGTGAGCGGGCGAGAGCGAGCGGCGTTTCCCGCTGCGTTCCATCTAGGGAAAGTCTGTGAAAACAACGCGTTACAAGAAAGACGCTGGCGCATTGCCGATTTTCTCACTTGTCACAAATTGTCATTTCGATCCGATCGGCATTTAATGAAATAATGAAATGTATAAAGAAAGCGCGCGTCGAGCCTCTCAAAAAAGCAAGGGAAGCGTCATCCAACGTTGCCGAATGGCGGACGATCGGCCGTCATCAGCTGCAGCCCGAACGATGCCGAAGCGCAATGCTTCGAGGCCTGTTTTTGCACGGCGCTCTCGCGGACCGGTAAAATATTGGGTCGATCCACGGAAGAACCGCCGTGGCGTAGCGGAAGGACTTCTCCAAATGACTGATTTTCGTGTAAGCAAGCGGGCAGCCGCGCTGTTGGCGGTGGCTGGAATCGTGGCGGGTTGTGGCACGTCCTCGCCGACTTCCTTCAACTACAAGAGCGACGGGCGCGCAAAAGAAGCGTCTCTCGCGGTTCCGCCGAATTTCCTCGACGAAGCGTCGGACCAACGCTCGCTCGCGCCGCAAAACGGGCAGGTTACGCTCTCCGGTCTGCAGCAGGTGCAGCAGGCTGCGCCGAGTCTGCCGACCGTGGTGCCGCCGGTGTCGGGCATGCATATTCAGCGCGACGGCGCCGAGCGCTGGCTCGTCGTCGACGGCAAGACGCCGGATCAGGTGTGGCCGCAGATGCGCCGCTTCTGGCAGGAACAGGGCTTCCTGCTCGTGGTCGATTCGCGCGACAAGGGCGTGATGGAAACCGATTGGAACGAAACCCATCCGCAGATTTCCGACGGCCTGATCCGCGACACGCTCTCGAAAGCCACCGGCAATTCCTATGTCACCGCCGAGCGCAACAAGTACTGCACGCGTCTGGAGGTTGCGCCGAACGGCAGCACCTACGTGTTTATCAGCCAGAAGGGCATGCGCGAAGAGCTGACCGGCACGAACAACGATACGAGCCAATGGCAGACGCGCCCGAACGATCTCGCGCTCGAAAACGAATACCTGCGCCGTCTGATGGCCTCGCTCGCGATGACCGACGGCGGCCCGCAAGGCGCGACCGCGAGCGGCGCGGCCGGCGCCGCCAATCCGGCGGCACCGGCCGCGCAGAACGTTGCGAACTCGAGCAGTGGCCAGATCAGCAGCGGCAAGGTGCCAGAAGCTGCCAGCTCGCAACTGACGCTGCAACAGGCTTACGACCGCGCATGGCTGAGCGTGGGCATGGCGCTGGATCGCGCCAACTTCACGGTGGACGACCGCGATCGCAACAAGGGCATCTACTATGTGCGCTACGTCGATCCGAACGACAAATCGTCGGCGGAGCAGGGTTTCTGGAATCAGGTGTTCCACGGCCGCAAGGAAACGATCGCGAAGCAGTATCAGGTGAATGTACGCGCAGTCACGGAACAGCAGACGCGCGTCGCCATCGTCAATGACAAGGGTCAGCCGGACGACTCTACGCAAGCGCGCCAGATCATGGCCCTGCTTGCCGATCAAATCAGCTGAAACAGCGCGTTTTTCCCCGGAAATTCTTATCCTGTACAAGCCGCCTCGAATCCGGGGCGGCTTTTTGTGCGCCGAGCATGCGCAACAGCTTAGGGGTGCGAGTCCCCTGTCCAACCTGATG
>LFJI01000373.1 GCA_001235855.1 Candidatus Burkholderia brachyanthoides | reverse complement strand
AATTGAAAGAGCTGAGTCCCGTGATGTACAGAACTCAGCCCTCACGGCACTAGCCAAGAACCGTCCAACTTTTCGGGGTCAGATCATCTTCCCGCCGTGGCTTCTCACATCACGCTAAATCGCTCGACTTACCGCTTCGAAATCGACTTCGCTTCACGCGGCGTCTTGCCGATGAAGAGCTGACGCGGACGGCCGATCTTTTGTTCAGGATCAGCAATCATCTCGTTCCACTGCGCGATCCAGCCCACCGTACGCGCCATCGCGAAGATACACGTGAACATCGACGTCGGGATGCCCAACGCGCGCTGCACGATACCCGAGTAGAAGTCGACGTTCGGGTACAGCTTGCGCGACACGAAGTATTCGTCTTCCAGCGCGATCTTTTCCAGTTCCATCGCGAGCTTGAACAACGGGTCGTCGTGCAGGCCCAGTTCGTTCAGCACTTCGTGGCAGGTCTCGCGCATCAGCTTGGCGCGCGGATCGTAGTTTTTGTAGACGCGATGACCGAAGCCCATCAGCTTCACGCCGGAGTTCTTGTCCTTCACCTGCTTGATGAACTCGGGGATGTTGTCAACCGAGCCGATCTCTTCCAGCATGTTCAGCGCGGCTTCGTTCGCGCCGCCGTGCGCCGGGCCCCACAGACACACGATGCCGGCCGCGATACACGCGAACGGATTCGCACCCGACGAACCCGCGAGACGCACCGTGGACGTCGACGCGTTTTGCTCGTGGTCCGCGTGCAGGATCAGGATCCGGTCGAGGGCGCGCACCAGCACGTCGTTGACCTTGTACTCTTCGCACGGGTTCGCGAACATCATGTACATGATGTTCGCGCTGTACGACAGTTCGTTCTTCGGATACACGAACGGCTGGCCGATGCTGAACTTGTACGCCATGGCCACCAGCGTCGGCAGCTTGGCGATCATGCGAATCGCCGACACTTCACGATGACGCGCATCGTTGATATTCAGCGAGTCGTGATAGAACGCCGACAGCGCGCCGACCGCAGCCGTGAGAACAGCCATCGGGTGCGCGTCGCGACGGAAGCCGCGGAAGAAGAATTGCATCTGCTCATGCACCATCGTGTGACGCGTGACGAGATCGACGAATTCCTTGTTTTGCGCTTCGGTCGGCAGTTCGCCCTTCAGCAGCAGATAGCAGGTTTCGAGGAAGTCGGCGTTCACCGCGAGTTGCTCGATCGGATAACCGCGATACAGCAGTTCGCCCTTGTCGCCATCGATATAGGTGATGGCGGAATTGCACGACCCCGTCGACATGAAGCCTGGGTCATACGTGAACTTGCCGGTCTGACCGTACAGCTTGCGGATGTCGATCACGTCCGGGCCCATCGTGCCCTTGTAGATCGGCATTTCGACGCTCGGCGAGTTGTCGCTGAACGATAGCGTGGCTTTAACATCTGACGGAGTCATAGCACATCCTCAATCGAAGGTATGGATACAGTAAGTTTTCGATAATTTGCACGACGGAAGCTGCGCGGGCAAAGGCCTGTACGGTGGCCGGTGGTCTCTTTCTCTTGTCCAGCCTGTTATTTAGCCAGTCCGTCGTGAAGCCTGAATTAAGCACTCAGTGCGGACCTGCCTATTTTGCAAAACAACTCCAGGGATTTCTGCCGAAATCACACGGTGCGCAGCATCTGCAGCAGGCGCGTGACGTCCGGCGTGGCGAGATCGCCCTCCGGTTCGGTGCGCGCGAGCAGCAGGTCCATCAGTTCGTTGTCGCTCAACTCCAGCAGGCGGGTCAGAGCGGCCACGTCGGCATCGCTGAGCTGTTCTTCATACTTGCTGAAGAAACGTTCGAAAATCAAATCGTTTTCCAGCAGACCGCGCCGGGCGCGCCAGCGAAGGCGGGCTCGGCGCAAAGGGTCGGACT
This sequence comes from Candidatus Burkholderia brachyanthoides, assembly GCA_001235855.1. Lineage (GTDB taxonomy): Bacteria > Pseudomonadota > Gammaproteobacteria > Burkholderiales > Burkholderiaceae > Caballeronia > Caballeronia brachyanthoides. The sequence continues at coordinate 1,593 of LFJI01000373.1, read as the reverse complement.
GATGCGGTTCGTCGCTGTGTTGATCGACCATAACATCGTACATATCAGACCGCGCGCCGCACCATCAATTCCTTGATCTTGCCGATCGCCTTGGTCGGGTTGAGCCCCTTCGGGCACACGTCGACGCAATTCATGATCGTGTGGCAACGGAACAGACGATACGGGTCTTCGAGATTGTCCAGGCGCTCACCGGCCGCTTCATCGCGGCTGTCGGCGATGAAGCGGTACGCCTGCAGCAAGCCCGCCGGTCCCACGAACTTGTCCGGGTTCCACCAGAAGCTCGGGCACGACGTCGAGCAGCTCGCGCACAGAATGCACTCATACAGGCCATCGAGTTCGTCGCGCTCCACCGGCGACTGCAAACGCTCCTTCTCCGGCGGCGACGTATCGCTGATCAGATACGGCTTGATCGAATGATACTGATTAAAAAATTGCGTGAAGTCGCAGATCAGGTCGCGCACCACCGGCAGACCCGGCAGCGGACGCAGCACGATCTTCTGCGGCAACTCGTTCAGGTTCGTCAGACACGCCAGACCATTCTTGCCGTTGATGTTCATCGCATCCGAACCGCACACGCCTTCGCGGCACGAACGGCGGAACGACAGGGTCTCGTCGACTTTCTTGAGCTTCACCAGCGCGTCCAGCAGCATGCGCTCGTGCTTCAGTTCCAGCTCGTACGTCTGCATGCGCGGCGCCGCGTCCTTGTCCGGATCGTAGCGGTAGACTTCAAAAGTTCTCTTTGCCATTTCGATATTCCTCTGTATAATCTGTATCTTTGCAAGTATGTTAGAAAGTACGTGCCTTCGGCGGCACCGATTCGACCGTCAGCGGCTTCATCTGCACCGGCTTGTAGTCGAGGCGATCGCCTTCGCTGAACCACAGCGTGTGGCGCATCCAGTTCTCGTCGTTGCGATGCTCGTAGTCGCTGTGCGCGTGCGCGCCACGGCTTTCCTTGCGCGCTTCCGCCGACACCATCGTTGCGCGCGCCACTTCGATCAGATTCGCCAACTCGAGCGCTTCGACCTTCGCGGTGTTGAACACCTTCGATTTGTCTTTCAGATGCACGTGCTTCACGTGCTCGGCCAGTTCGCCGATTTTGCCCACGCCTTCTTCGAGCAGCTTGGCCGTGCGGAACACGCCCGCGTGCGCCTGCATCGTCGCGCGGATGTCGTTGGCGATGTTCTGCGTGTATTCGCCCGAAGTCGACTTCTCCAGTATCGCGAGCCGTTCCAGCGCGAAATCCGCTGCATCCGCCGGAAGGGGCTTGTGCTCCTTCATCTCGGTGGCGTGCTTGATGATGTGATTGCCCGCAGCACGACCGAACACGACCAGATCGAGCAGCGAGTTCGTGCCCAGACGGTTTGCGCCGTGCACCGACACGCACGAGCATTCGCCCACGGCGTAGAAACCGTTAACCGGATCGTTGTAGCCCTTCGAGGTGCCCACGACCTGACCGTGCATGTTCGTCGGAATGCCACCCATCTGATAGTGGATGGTCGGCACCACCGGAATCGGCTCCTTGATGCAGTCCACATTCACGAACTTCAGCGCGATCTCGCGGATCGACGGCAGACGCTTCATGATCGTCTCCGC
>LFJI01000372.1 GCA_001235855.1 Candidatus Burkholderia brachyanthoides | reverse complement strand
GGTCCGCAGCGTCGCTATGACGATGAGGTGCGCGCTACGCTCATTACGCTCTGGGAGGCAGGCGACGCGCTGATCAGCGACACTACTGCGGGCAAGCTCGCGCAAACCGAGCCGGCGCGTGCGCAGGCCGTGTGGAACAAGAAATTCGGCACGCAGCTCGAGACGCCGGCCGAACGCGCAAAGCAGGCACGCTTTCTCGCCGCGCGCGGTTTTTCGAGCAGCACCATCGGCAAGGTGCTCAAGGGCGGCGACGAAGACTGGACAGACGAATTCACCGACGACTGAGCCAAGAAGCACGCTGGCCAGAAGGCCGGCGTTAGCGGCAAAACCGCACGCTCGTTCCCATCATCAGGGACATCCCAGGCTTGAAATACCCACTATGTTAAAATCTAATAGTTTTCTCCGTTCCGGCTCCGATCCAGTGATTCAGTCCGATCCAGCATGCCTCTTTCCTCGCCCGCTTCCCGACAATTGCGCCACCGTCGCGCGATTCGGCTGGAGGCCTTCGAGCGAGACGACGGGCTCTGGGACATCGAAGTCTGCCTAACCGATGAGAAGCCGCGCGATGTCCCACTCGCGACAGGCGTTCGGCCAAATGGTCTGCCGATCCATGAACTCTGCCTGCGCATCACCATCGATCGCGAACTCGCCATCGTTAACGCTGAAGCGTCGTCGGTGTGGGCACCGTATGGTCGACTGTGCGCCAAGTCGAATTCGGCGTATCGCAAGCTCATTGGACTCAATCTCTTACGAAGCTTTCGCCGCGAAGCCAATGACGCGCTGCGCGGCGTCGCCGGCTGCACGCATATCACCGAACTGTGCGTGGTCTTGCCGACCACGACCATTCAGGTATTAGCGGGCGATGTGTGGAGCACCGAGACCGGCAGCCCATTCTCGCGAGCTGATGACGAAGCAGGCGCTGACGCAAAACAGCCGCCGTTTCAACTCGGCCGCTGTCATGCATTGCGTTTCGACGGTCCGGCAGTCGAGGAGCATTACCCGCGCTGGTTCAATCACGTGCCCGGGGAGCGACGAAACAGGCCGGACAAATAGCGTGCGCATCGAAGGTATCGTGCGCGGCGCGCCAGCATGGCCGGAAGCATCCGGCATCGAAAAAAATTCGATGGAGTCAGCAGTTCAAACCAATCCAAATCGAAGTTCACTCCAACTCTCAGACTGAAGGAATCACGCATGAAGATTCACGAGTACCAGGGTAAGGAAATCCTGCGGAAATTCGGCGTCGCGGTCCCGCGCGGCAAACCCGTGTTCTCGGTGGATGATACGGTCAAGGCCGCGAAAGATCTCGGCGGCCCAGTTTGGGTCGTCAAGGCGCAAATTCACGCTGGCGGCCGCGGTAAGGGCGGCGGCGTGAAGGTCGCGAAGTCGATCGATCTGGTCCGCGAATACGCGAACCAGATCCTTGGCATGCAGCTCGTCACGTACCAGACCGGTCCGGAAGGGCAGAAGGTCAACCGTCTCCTGATCGAAGAAGGCGCGGATATCAAAAAGGAACTGTATGTCGGCCTCGTGCTCGACCGCGTTTTGCAGAAGATCGTCGTAATGGCGTCGAGCGAAGGCGGCATGGACATCGAGGAAGTCGCGGAAAAGACGCCTGAACTGCTCCACAAGTTCGCCGTCGAGCCGGCGACCGGCCTGCAAGACAAGGACGCGGACGACCTCGTCCGCAAGATCGGCATTCCGGACGCATCGATCCCGCAAGCACGCGCGATCCTACAAGGCTTGTACAAGGCGTTCTGCGAAACGGATGCATTGCTCGCAGAAATCAACCCGCTGATCGTGACCGGCGACGGCAAGGTGATCGCACTGGACGCGAAGTTCAACTTCGACGCCAACGCGCTGTTCCGTCATCCGGAAATCGTCGTGTACCGCGATCTAGACGAAGAAGATCCGGCTGAAGTCGAAGCATCGAAGTTCGATCTCGCGTACATCTCGCTCGACGGCAACATCGGCTGTCTGGTGAACGGCGCGGGTCTGGCGATGGCGACGATGGACACCATCAAGCTGTTCGGCGGCGAGCCGGCCAACTTCCTCGACGTCGGCGGCGGTGCGACGACCGAGAAAGTGACCGAAGCCTTCAAGCTGATGCTGAAGAACCCGAACCTGAAGGCGATCCTCGTGAACATCTTCGGCGGCATCATGCGCTGCGACGTGATCGCAGAAGGTGTGATCGCGGCGTCGAAGGCCGTGCATCTGCAAGTGCCGCTCATCGTGCGCATGAAGGGCACGAACGAAGACCTCGGCAAGAAGATGCTGGCGGACTCGGGCCTGCCGATCATCGCGGCCGACAGCATGGAAGACGCCGCGCAGAGGGTCGTCGAGGCAGCCGAAGGCAAGTAAGCGCACGCGCTTTCCTGTCTGAGCGTTCACCAGATACGAATGGCGGCGCGCGCTCATGCGTTGCGACGCCAAACGAACAGAGGTCACTACATGTCGATTCTGATCAACAAAGACACGAAGGTCATCACGCAGGGCATCACCGGCAAGACCGGCCAGTTCCACACGCGCGCTTGCCGTGAGTACGCGAACGGCCGCGAAGCGTACGTCGCGGGCGTGAACCCGAAGAAGGCCGGCGAAGACTTCGAAGGCATTCCCATCTACGCATCGGTCAAGGAAGCGAAGGGCGAAATCAGCGCGACCGTTTCGGTCATCTACGTGCCGCCCGCGGGCGCAGCCGCCGCGATCTGGGAAGCCGTCGAGGCCGACCTCGATCTCGCCATTTGCATCACGGAAGGCATTCCAGTTCGCGACATGCTGGAAATCAAGGACCGCATGCGCTGCGAAAACCGCAAGACGCTGCTGCTCGGACCGAACTGCCCCGGCACGATCACGCCGGACGAGCTGAAGATCGGCATCATGCCGGGCCGCATCCACAAGAAGGGCCGCATCGGCGTGGTGTCGCGCTCGGGCACGCTGACGTATGAAGCAGTCGGCCAACTGACGGCGCTGGGCCTCGGCCAGTCGTCGGCGGTCGGTATCGGCGGCGATCCGATCAACGGTCTGAAGCACATCGACGTGGTGAAGATGTTCAACGACGATCCGGACACGGACGCCGTCATCATGATCGGCGAGATCGGCGGTCCAGACGAAGCGAACGCCGCTTACTGGATCAAGGACAACATGAAGAAGCCGGTCGTCGGCTTCATCGCGGGCGTGACGGCGCCTCCGGGCAAGCGCATGGGCCATGCAGGCGCGCTGATCTCGGGCGGTGCGGACACGGCTGACGCCAAGCTCGAAATCATGGACGCGTGCGGCATCAAGATCACGAAGAACCCGTCCGAGATGGGCCGTCTGCTCAAATCGGTCATCTAATGGTCGGCTGAGCGGAAACTTGCGACGGGGTTTGGTACCCTTACCGAATCCTTTCGTCAAAGTTTGTCAAAGGCGAGGGAGCACAGGCTTCCTCGCCTTTTTTCATGTGCGCCCAGCATGGGCGCAATCCAATTTAGTGGGTGCAAATCCCAC
>LFJI01000371.1 GCA_001235855.1 Candidatus Burkholderia brachyanthoides | reverse complement strand
AAACAGATGTCCATATTGCTGTGCTACCTCAAATGTTTTGTGACACAGTAGTACTTAGTCGGGTAATTCGATGCATTTGTTTTGAGCCGCGCTAAGATCGCGACTCGAATCAAATAGTATCTGGCGCATACGTTCGCGTATTCTTACTAAGAAAACATTTAAAAGATCCAGTGCGTTTTCTTACAGGCCGCAGCGACTACTGCTAAGCGCATAGGTGTTTTTTTGTTGAATTTTTTCAAGGTGTCAGCTCAAGCGGCATTGCGCCGTTAAACTGACGAGATCATCCGGTCGCTTACTGCGACCCGTGTAAATCGATCTCGATCGACCTTAAGCCGGTATCGACCAGCTTTCGTCAAAGCCGCCAGCTTAAGCGTAGAAAGTTCACGCTTGCCAGCCCCGCTTCAACCGGCCAGCGCGCTCATCAGTTTCGTAGTGCGCGCCAACACTGCATTAACAATCCCTTTCTAAGCAACCAAGGGCAGAAAGGTGTTTTGATTATTACCAAAAATTTCCGAATCGCCACTGTCGCGATGTACGCCGGATCTCGGGGAGAGAAGAGTTGAAGATCCTACACAGCGAGTCATCGAAGGGTTGGGGCGGTCAGGAAATCCGCACGTTGAAGGAGATGGTGGCATTGCGCGAGTGCGGCCATACCGTCGAGTTGCTATGCCCGAGCGATGCGCGTCTGGGTATCCGCTGTGCGGAACTCGGCTTCGCGGTGCATCACGCACGCATGCGTGGCGGCGGGGACATACGTTCGATGATGCGCGTCAAGGCGCTTCTGCAACGCCGCAAGTTCGACGTGCTCAACACGCATAGCGGGCACGATAGTCTTGTCGCTGGCACGGCCGGACGTCTCGCGGGTACGCCACTGATCGTGCGCACACGGCACCTCGCGCTGCCCATCAGCTCGCTTGCGACCTATACGTGGATTCCTCATCGCGTGATCGCCGTAAGTCATTACGTGCGCCGCTATCTGATTTCGGCAGGTGTGCACGAACAGCGTGTGCACACCATCTATGACGGCATCCCCAGGCCTGAACGCCTGTCCAGTTCGACCCTGCGTGCCGAACTGGCGATCGGACCCGAGGCGACCGTGGCGTGCATGGTCGCCATCATGCGCGATGAAAAAGGTCATGAAGACCTCATCGCCGCCGTACAGCCGCTGTTCGAATCGCATCCGCATCTGCATGTCGTGATGGCCGGCGACGGACCCGCGTTCGAGCGCATCAAGGACATCGTGCATAGCCTCAGACTCGAACAGCGCATTCACTTGCTGGGCTTTCGCACCGACGTGCCGAACATCTTCCGGGGCAGCGACATGTTCGTTCTGCCGACGCATCAGGAAGCGCTCGGGCAAGCCTTTATCGAAGCGATGGCGGCGGGCTTGCCGGTGATCGGCACGCGCGTCGACGGCGTGCCCGAACTGATTCAGGACGAAATCGACGGTCTGCTCGTGCCGGCGCGCGATCCCAAGGCCCTGCGCGCGGCAATCGAACGACTGGCCGACGATAAAGATCTTCGTCAGCGTCTCAGTGAAGAAAGCCTGCGCATCACGGAGCGCGGCTTCACGATTGGCGACATGGCTTACGAGACTTCGCTGTTCTACCGGCGCGCACTGCGCGAACAGGGACACCTGCAATGAAGCGTCGCGCGCGCGCCTTGCCTGTGTTGATGTATCATCACGTCAGCACGTCGCCGGGCATGATCACCGTCACGCCGCAGCACTTCGCCGAGCAGATGGCATATCTCGCGAGCACGGGTTATCGGACAATCGGGGCGGCGCAACTCGCCGCCTTCCTCGAGGGCGATAATGTGCCGGAGAAATCGCTGCTCATCACCTTCGACGACGGTTATCTCGACAACTGGGTGCACGCGCATCCGGTGCTGCAACGGCACGGTTTCACCGCGTTGTGTTTTCTCGTCAGCAGTTGGCCCGGTGCGGGCGATGCGCGCCCCAATGCATCGAATGCAACGGCAAACATGCTGCCGCCGCTGCTCGACCATCACGCAGGCGAACGCGCCATCGAAGCGGGCCGCACCGACGATGTCGTGTTGCGCTGGTCTGAAATCGAAGCGATGCGCGCGGCGGGCACGTTCGAATTCCATAGCCATACGCATACGCACGTGCGCTGGGATCAGGTGACGCAATCGCGCGATCAGAAACGCGATGGCTTGCGCGACGATCTGAGCGCCGCTCGCGCGACCTTGAGCGCGCGTTTAGGCGAAGTATCGGATCATCTTTGCTGGCCGCAAGGCTACTACGACGACGCTTATCGCGAAGTCGCGCTAGGCGCGGGCTTCAGGCATTTTTATACCTGCCACGTCGGCACCAATACGAATACGCGCACGCGCGATGCATCGCCTGACGGCGAGCGTTCGATCAATCGCCTGGAAGTGCGAGATCGGCCGGCGTCGTGGCTCAAGTCGCGCCTTTGGGTGCATAGCCGCCCCGCCCTGAGCAAGGCTTATTTGAGCATCAAGCGCTAAGCAGTTGCCAAAGAATGCGGCAATGGCGTCGTTGACCGCGCCGGCCGCATTGCGATGCGGCGAATGCTCGCAATCGGATAGCTTGAGCAACTGCTTATGCGACACGGCCGCTTTGATCTTGTCGATCTGCAGCATCGATGCATATTCGTCGCCGTGCCCCTGGATGGCAAGCAAGGGACGGCGGATCGAAGTCAGTTCGGCCGTGATGTCCCATTCGCGGAACGCCGGTGTGAGCCAGGCGTCGTTCCATCCGTAGAAGGCTGAATCGACGTCGTCGTGATAGGCCTTGAGCTTGTCGCGCAAGCCACCGTTCGCATAGAGTGTGTGCACGTCGCGAATGGCGACCACCGTTTCATCTTCGACGAAGACATGCGGCGCCCATGATCGCGAGACCCGCCAAAGCGTCGGGGAACGCGTTGGCATAGAGCAGGGCGATGGTGCCGCCATCGCTATGGCCGATCAAACGCATGCGGCGGCGTTCCGCTTCGTCGATAGCCAGCGCATCGCATCGAGCAAGGCGGGCAAGACATCCTCTGCCTGACGGTGCAGGAACTCGACAGGCCACTTTTCATCCACGCGACGCGGCGTGGAACGGCCGTATCCCGCTCGCGAATACACGAGCCCACGGCACTTCGAATACACGAGCCCACGGCACTTCATTCGGTTGCATAGCGAAGCGGGCCAATCCTTCCATAGCGCGATGGAGCCGAGCCCTTCATGAAGAAATACAGCGCTGGGCGCATCTGTGCGCTCGGGATGAATCCAGCGATATTCAATGCGGGTCGGATAAGGCCATATATCCAGTTCCACGAACTGGATCGAATCGATGCTTGTCGTTCTATCGTCTCCATCATGTCCGGATGTTCAACTCCGCTTAAAGGGCGAGTGGCAAGCCTAGCAGAGGCACGATGCGAAGCTGCTTCCAAGACGCGCCTAAGCACCCACTAGGGTCTGTTTTCATTCGATGAAATGTGTTTACATCTTGTCTTTTGCATGA
>LFJI01000370.1 GCA_001235855.1 Candidatus Burkholderia brachyanthoides | reverse complement strand
AACTCGCACGTACAGTTCTTAGGAGCCCCTTTTCCGCAAGGAAAGGGGCTCCCCTACCAATCCCCGCGCGGGCTGTTCCGCGGCGTGCCGTCCGGCGCACGTCCGAGGCCATCGGATGACGCGCGCATCATCGTCACACACTCATGTTCAGCTTCTTCAAGAAATTCAAAAAGCCGGCTGACGAGCCACTCGACGCGCCGCAGGACGACTCGGCGCGCGTCGAAGAGGATGCCGAGAACGCGGAAGCCGCACAGACTGAACCGGCTGCCGCGCTTGCGGATGAAACGGAGTTCGAGCACAAACCCGCCATCGATGCGGCCATTCCGCCACAGCCTGAAGTGCCTCCGGCCGTCACGCCGGAAGCCGCGCCCGGCGAACCGAAACCCTACTGGCAAGGCCGCACCGATTCGCGCTGGTCGCGCCGGCCGGAAACCGACGCCGCGAGCGAAGCCATCGAGCCGCCGCCCGAGCCGGACCCGGTCGCGAAGAAATCGTGGCTGTCGCGTCTGCGGCATGGGCTGTCTAAGACCAGCAACAATCTTACCGGCATTTTCGTCAGTGCGAAGATCGACGAAGATCTGTACGAGGAACTCAAAACTGCGCTCCTGATGTCTGACGCCGGCGTCGACGCCACCGAATTCCTGCTCGAATCGCTGCGCGAGAAAGTGCGTGCGGAACGGTTGACGGAGGCATCGCAGGTGAAGAACGCGCTGCGCGAGCTGCTCGTCGATCTGATGCGTCCCCTCGAAAAAACGCTGATGCTCGGCCGCGCCCAGCCGCTCGTGATGATGATCGCGGGCGTGAACGGCGCAGGCAAGACGACCAGCATCGGCAAGCTGGCGAAGCATCTGCAGAGCTTCAACCAGTCGGTACTGCTGGCGGCGGGCGACACCTTCCGCGCGGCGGCGCGCGAGCAACTGGTGGTCTGGGGCGAGCGCAACAACGTGACGATCATCGCGCAGGAAAGCGGCGACGCGGCCGCGGTCATTTTTGACGCCGTATGCGCCGCGCGCGCCCGCAAGATCGACGTGATGATGGCGGACACCACCGGCCGTCTGCCGACGCAATTGCATCTGATGGAAGAACTGCGCAAGGTGCGCCGTGTGATCGCTAAGGCGATGCCCGACGCGCCGCACGAAGTGCTGCTCGTGATCGACGGCAACACGGGACAGAACGCGCTCGCGCAAGTGAAGGCCTTTGACGATGCGCTCGGCCTGACCGGTCTCATCATCACGAAGCTGGACGGCACGGCGAAGGGCGGTATCATCGCGGCCATCGCGCGGCAGCGGCCGATTCCGGTGTACTTCATCGGCGTGGGCGAGAAGGTCGAAGATCTGCAGCCGTTCAGTGCCGAGGAATTCGTGGACGCGCTACTCGGTTAAATCATCACGGCATGCAAAAAGGGCATCCGGATTGGATGCCCTTTTTGCATGCCGACGCCTTCACCGCACCCAGACCAGCGACGCGGCGATCCACCACATCACGCAGCCGACGATCATATCCAGCACGCGCCACGACACGTCTTTCTCGAACCACGGCTCGAGCAGGCGCGCGCCGTAGCCGAGCGCCGTGAACCAGACAATCGACGCGCACATCGCGCCGGCCGCGAACCACGCGTTGTCCGGCCATCTGCGCTGCGCGCCGATGCCGCCGAGCAGCACGACGGTATCGAGATAGACATGCGGATTGAGCAGCGACAGCGCGAGCACGGTGGTTGCCGCGCTGAGCGCCGTCTGCGAATCCTGCTCCGATGCGTTCAGATGCCCCGGTCCGCGCCACGCCGCGAGAAACGCCCACACACCGTACAGGAACACGAACGCCGCGCCAAACCAGCGAATGACCTCGAGCAACACCGGCGCGCGCTGGATCAGCGCGCCCATGCCGCCTACGCCCAGCGCGATCAAGGTGACGTCGATGGCCGCGCAGATCGCCACGACGATACCGACATGCCTGCGCTTCAATCCCTGCCGCAGCACGAAGGCGTTTTGCGCGCCGATCGCGACGATCAGACTCGCGCCGAGCCCCGCGCCTGACAGAAAACCTGACCACGCTCTCGTCATTCGGCGTCCGGCTGATTAGCGGGCGCGGCGCGCGCGAACGCGTCGATCTGATTCGCGCGCTCGGCGATGCGTCGAATGGTCGGATAAGGCGTCAGGTCGATCGAAAAGCGCTGTGCGTTGAACACCTGCGGCACGATGTACAGGTCGGCGAGCGTTAGCGTATCGCCGAAAGTCAGCGCGCCGACGCGCTTGTCATTCGCGAGCCGCATCTCCAGCGACGCGAAGCCCGATTCAATCCAGTGCCGATACCACGCGTCCTTCACGTCGTCCGGCACCTTCAGTTCGCGCTTCAGATATTTCAGCACGCGCAGGTTGTCGACCGGATGAATATCGCAAGCGATCTGCAGCGCGACCGAGTGCACGAACGCGCGGTCCAGCTGATCGCGCGGTAGCAGCGCCGGCTCCGGATGCGTCTCTTCCAGATACTCGGCGATCGCGAGCGACTGCGTGAGCACGGCGCCGCCATCGACGAGCGTCGGCACGATGCCGTCCGGATTCAGCGCGCGATAGTCCGGCTTCAACTGCTCGTCGCCGTCGCGCACCAGGTAAACGGACGCGTAATCGTAATCGAGCCCTTTCAAATTCACGCGATACGCACCCGATAAGCTGCCAAACTTCGGAAATAGCTGTAGAGCTTCATGATCGCCGCCGTATCCGCGTCAGACCACGCGCACTGCGAATTCGCCGATGCCGTCCACGCCACCCTTCATCAGATCGCCCTTGACGACCGCGCCGGCGCCTTCCGGCGTACCGGTGAAAATGAGATTGCCGGGGAACAGTTCGAACAACGTCGACAGATACGCGACGGTTTCGCCCACCAACCAGATCAGTTGCGAAATGTCGGAGCGCTGCTTTTTCTCGCCGTTGACCGTCAGCCAGATCGCGCTCTTTTCCAGATGGCCGACCTTGGATACTGGATGGATCGGGCCAATCGGCGCGGCGTGGTCGAAGCCCTTCGACGTGTCCCACGGGCGGCCCATTTTCTTCGCCTCGGCCTGCAGGTCGCAGCGCGTCATGTCGAGACCGAGCGCGTAGCCGTACACGTAATCGAGACCCTTGTCGGCGCGAATGTCCTTGCCCTGCTTGCCGATGGCGGCGACCAGTTCCATCTCGAAGTGCAGGTTTTTGGTCTGCGACGGATAGGGAAACTCGCCGGTCACGCCCGACGCGACGTACACGACGGGATCCGCGGGCTTGCTGAAGAAGAGAAGAACGGCGGTTCGCGATCCGGATCGCGGCCCATTTCGCGCGCGCGCCTCGTAGTTTCGTCCGACGCAATAAATGCAGCGCACAGGAAACTGATCGTTCGAACCAGCGACGGGCACGGCCGCGGCCGGTGCCGGAGGAAACACGTAACTCATCCCGCTCTCCTGTTTTTTGGAATCGTTGAAGCGGTGGTCGTGCCAGCCGGTTTCGTCCGTCAAGGCACAGCTACAGTGCGCACACAC
>LFJI01000369.1 GCA_001235855.1 Candidatus Burkholderia brachyanthoides | reverse complement strand
CGACAACCTGAGGTCCGGCGTACACAAGGCCGACTTCCACGATCCGGTTCCGAAGTGGACCTACGGTTGAAATGGCCGCTCATTACTCGATGGCGATCATCCCGGCACGCAAACGTCGGCCTCGCGACAAAGCGTAGGTTTCATATTGCACCTTGTCCTGTTCATTGAGCATCGGTAAGTCTCGGCGGCATCGAACGAGCCCACCTTTGCCTTTCACGAGAACAGCATTGCCGACGGGCTCAAAGAGACAATGATGACGCTGGCTTCCGTAGCGATGCTGCTTGAGCAAGCCATCACGACCGAGGTTGTGATGGTCTTGGTACTCACCTTCAGTTGTACAGCCAGTTCTCTGGCGTCCAGCATGCGCGCGTTCGCGCAGCCGGTGATAGCGACTCTTGAGCTGATAGGCATTTCGGATGGTAATGACCTTCTTGTTCATCAGTGGTTCTCATCTCCAGTTTGTGTAGCCCAGTTCGTTGAGGTGCACAGCGACTTCCCGGTCCGAGCACGTCTCCAGCAGTTCATCAATCTTGCGAACAACCTCGGGCCTGGTCTTGCGAATCGCGGCAATTGGCCTGGGCTTGTCCACGTTCATCGAGGTCGTGCGCCCGCCGCGGAATCGTACGTGAATGCCTATCTGCTGGGTTGCGACGAACGTTACGTCTTCGAGATCAATCCGAGCATGCGCTTGCGCTCGATCGATTCTACGCGCTCGTCGTTCCAGACGCTCCGGAAGTCGTCGGCGAGCGCGCGAATGCGCGCGCGAGCTTCTTCGCCCAGCAACCCCCGATCATTCTGACGCTGGCGTTCGTGTGCCTGCTGCAAATCATCCAGTTGCCGCAGACAGGCATTCCAGTCTGCTTCGAGGGAATCAGCAACCATCCTGTTTGCGGGATCGACATTCATGTAGCGCCGCTGCGCGAGCTAGGCCTGGTAACAACGTGCGCGTTCCAGCTGCTTAATACGCATCGCGTCTGCCTGCTCGATGCGCCCAGCTATCTCGTCCTCAACCGCGAGAGCCAGATCAATGGTCGCCGGAGCTACTGTTTCCAGGAGCCGGGCATAGTGATCGCGGCATCCACTGCGCGACCGCGTATCGACTGGCATGCCTTACCGGCCTCGTGCGCGACGGCATCGCGGCACACGTAGTATGGTTCAAGCGCATTGGTGACTTTCTGATACGCCACGCGCATGTGTTTGCCACATACGCCGCAGATTACGCGCCCCTGCAGCAGTCCGATGCCTTCGCGCGGCGTTGTGCCCCTTGCCCCATCGCTAAATCCCCCAGCATTCCGCTTGAGCGGAACCTGGTTGCGCTCCCAATTCATCCCAGTCGATATAGCCAACATGCGCTTCGCGAATCAGGACCTGCCAGTCGGCCCGCGGAACCTTCAGCTGTGTGCTCGAGAGGTCCGCCTTGCGACCAGTTCGCGTTCGTCCGTAGACGAACGCACCGGCGTATCGAGGATTGTGCAGGATTTGCAGCGCGCGCGATGTGTTTAGCGTACTCCATTGCAGCTCACCCTTGCCAATCCCGGCGCAAATCCGACACGGAAACAACCATCCCTCGCGACGGCAGCGGCGCACAACCATGCTTGCCGATTGAATCGGACGGTATGTATCGAACAGTAGTTTCAAAGTGGCCTGAATCTGCTGGTCGGGATCAAACACCACGGACCCGTTCGGATGATAGACCAGCCCAATGGGCAATGGCAGTTCGAGTTCGCCCCGGCGTGCCTTGTTTCTCATTCCGCCCTGCAGCCGTGCGTTCAGCACGTGCAGTTCGGCTTCGCTCATGGTGCCCTTCAAGCCGAGCAACAGCCGGTCGTTAAAATAGGCGGGATCATATACCATCACCGTCTTCGTCCAGAATCAACGTGCGAGTCGTCAACGCAGCAAGTTCTATCAAGCGGTACCAGTCGGCATTGTTGCGCGCCGGACGGGATACTTCCAGTCCAAGCACAATCCCGGCGTGACCGATGGCGACTTCCGACACCAGCTGCTGGAAGCCGTCACGATGTTCTGCACTCACACCTGATAGCCCGAGGTCGTTATCGATGACATGAATGCGTTCGATTGGCCAGCCTAGCGACACCGCTCTCTCGCGTAAAGCGTACTGCCGTTTCGTACTCTCGGTGTTCTCAAAGACCTGACGGCAGTGTCGATTGCCGCACGTAAAGAAAGAGAAAGGCATCACGGCGTAGGTGATCAACAGTGACCTTCTGGTAGCGATCAGTAGACGTAGGCAAGCTCCGAGTGGGTGCGCAGGACGAGATTGGCGAGCTGCCGGATGAATTCATTACCGGTCGGCAAAGAGTCGAGTCGGCAACCGCAAGGTCGTGGGATGGGTGACGATCTTCAGGTGCTCCAATCTGGATGAGCATGCCGTGGAAGCGAATCGCGGCGGAGCCTTCCCGACGAGGCAAGCCGTCCCGCACCGCGCGATGCGAAGCGTCTCGTAGGCGGCGATCGGCGCCTGCTCTTGCACGCGGCGGGCCGCAAAAGTGTCTACGGTTTTTTTGCGTGCGATTGCACGTTCGATGCTGCGTGGGTGAACCGAGATGCCAGTTCGGCCTCCCGTTGTTCGGCTAGCGCGCGAGCATGAACCAAGCCGTTGTCCTCGATGGCTGTTCGACGAAGGCCATCACTTCGGGATTGAGCTTGTGTGCGCCCTTTGGGCCACGTTGCTTTGGCAGAAGGCCGGTCAGTCCATCACGTAAATCCTTCCTCGACCTGGTAGAACGTGGGACGCGACATACCAAATAGCGCGGCGGCGTCTGCCTTTGTTGCTCCATCGACGCTGACATGGCGCAGCATCTCGTACTTGATCTGAATGAGGTCGTGAGCATCGAAGAAGTCGCCTGATTAAGGGGGGGCGAGCACATGTTCTGGATGTGGATTTAGCATACCTAAACGCTTCAGATACTCATATTCATATCACCATTGCTCAAGTGTTATATTCCACCGAATATATATAAATAAACAATACACCACATTACAACAACTGATGTCAAGCGGATTTAGCCTTGACTCAAGCCTAGTAAGGTTCAGTACTACCGCTAAAATGTCCAATATACGTCTGTGTGCTCCGACTCATCGAGCAGATCGCGGCGTTATTAACCTTACAAATTCGGCGAAATTTATTTGACACGTTCAGCCGCCCCCCGCCATCAGATCGTCGACAAGTGCGCGTAACGTGGACAGGTCGTCAATACGAAGTGCAGAGGTCCCCGCCGAGGCCTGAGCAAACAGATCGGGTACGGTCACGCTGGTCCATGAAGCCAGTATCGACACCAGTCTGCCTTGCCCGTCATAAAACATGACGCGGTCTTCAACCTCAGTTCAGATGGCGGGAAACGACCAGGATTGTGTGGCCACGCAGCGGATGGAATGGGTGGGTGATTACGACCGTTACCGGTTCACGATCGTCACCACAACAAGCAGTTGCTGACTTACAAGGCGAAGGTCGAGCAGTCGGTGCTCCTGGCACAGCGCTGGATTCTGGCCCG
>LFJI01000368.1 GCA_001235855.1 Candidatus Burkholderia brachyanthoides | reverse complement strand
CAGGCCATGATCGACTCCGGACGAACCATTCGTCCGAAGTGTTACCCATGTCTCCAGTCTATACACGTGCACCGCGACGCCGAAGCGCGTGGCTTCGTCGCCGACACGGCATCCGACGAACGCGGCCATGTCGGCGCCCGAGGTCACCGCCGTCTCGAACGACACCACGCTGACCGCGGCATCCAGCGCCTGAGCGACCGCGCGAGCATTCCTCGCCGTTCGCGGCGGCCACTGCCGATGCGATCGAGACCCGCCGCCCGAAGATGGCGAGCGTCACCGCATCGACACGCGAGACCGCGCCGCCCGCATCGAAGTATTCGCGCTTGAACAGCTCGCAGATGGCCTTCGCCGGTGATTTCCTCGCCGGACATGTCCGTGACCTTCTGCACCGCGTGGCTGAACTCGATCTGCACGCGGTGCGGCGGCGTGAAGCCGAGACCGCGTTCGAGCAAATAGGTCGCACCGCCCTTGCCGGACTGGCTGTTCATACGAATCACGGCGTCGTAGCTGCGGCCGAGATCGGCCGGATCGATTGGCAAATAGGGCACTTCCCACACCGTGCCGGGCACGCGCTGCGCAAAGCCCTTGCGGCTCGCATCCTGATGCGAGCCGGAAAACGCCGTGAACACGAGATCGCCCGCATACGGATGACGCGGATGCACCGGAATCTGGTTGCAGCGCTCGACGACGCGGCGCACCGCATCGATATCCGAGAAATCGAGACCGGGATCGATGCCTTGCGTATAGAGGTTCATCGCGAGCGTGACGAGATCGACGTTGCCGGTGCGCTCGCCGTTGCCGAACAGGCAGCCTTCGATGCGATCCGCGCCCGCGAGCAGCGCCATTTCTGCCGCCGCGACCGCCGTGCCACGATCGTTATGCGGATGCACGGACAGTACTGCTGTCGCGAAAGCCTATGTTGCGGTCCATTCACTCGATCTGATCGGCGAACACGTTGGGCATAGCGGCTTCGACCGTCGCCGGGAGATTGACAATCATCTTGTGATCGGGCGTCGACCACCAGGTCTGCGCGACGGCGTCGCACACTTCGTGCGCGAACGACAGATCCGTCATGCTGAAAGTCTCGGGCGAGTTGATAGGTCCAGTGCGTATCCGGCCGCGCATTCCTTGATCATGCACGTGCCTTCGACGGTCAGCGCCTTCACTTCGTCCTTCGACTGATTGAACACGATCTTGCGGAACGACGGCGCGATCGCGTTATAGAGATGCACGATGACCCGGCTCGCGCCTTCGACCGCTTCGAAAGTGCGCTCGATCAGTTCGCGGGCGCGACTGCACGAGCACTTCGATGGTCACGTCGTCCGGAATGCGCTTTTCATCGATCAGCTTGCGCACGAAGTCGAAATCGATCTGCGATGCCGACGGGAACCCAACCTCGATTTCCTTGAATCCCACTTTTATTTACAAGTATCTCAAAGAATTCGAGCTTGGCGGCTATGCTCATCGGCTCGATGAGCGACTGGTTGCCGTCGCGCAGATCGGTGCTCATCCAGATGGGCGCATGCTCGATCGTGCGGTTTGGCCAGCGGCGGCCGTTGAAACGGACTTGCGGGAAAGGACGGTACTTCTCGACGGGGTTGGGCATCGTGATCGTCGATCTCTCTTGGGACGGTTCGCGTAGCGTCTGCGAGAGATTCCGGATCCGGCGGCTGGCCGGCTTCGGCTCGATGCACATGCGGCTGTGCTGCGTGCGCGGCCACCTTGCGTCCCGGGATGGGTGACGCCTGCGAGTAACGTGAACATGCGCGAAGCAGCGTGCATTTGACCTTCGCGTTTTCGAATCGCGGGATGCGCGAAGCGCAAAGCTAACGACTACAGATTAGTAGGTAAGGAAACTGCGGTACTCGGAGACGCTGCTGGAGGACCGCACGCCTTGCGACGCACGGCGCTACAATCTGGCGACTTACGCTAGATGTAGCGATAGGGGCCGCGCTAGGCGGCCCAAAATAATTTGGAGGGAGGAGAATTTTTTGTTTGTTGGATGAATCTCATGAGTTCATTTTAAACCAGCGTTGAAGAATCTGTCAAACGCGGTTTGTTGACTTTTCGGAATGCGTTTCGGAATGCGCAATCGCCGATTTCGGAAAAATCGATGCGCTTAGGTGCCTTGGGCGCCGCGATCAGACCGGTTTGCACACCGTTTCCGCGATCACTTCCACCTGACGCGCGACCGCCGGCGGCACCGGCGCATCGCCGCGCATCACGCTTTCTATCCAGCGCGCGGTGGTCGCGGCGTCGAGCGATTTGGGCATCTCGACGTGCGGCGCATGCGGCTGCAAATGCTCGGGCGAGATCAGCGTTTCCACCTGGCCGTCGTGAAACCAGTTCACCTGCACCTGACGGCACGTGTCCGCCACCGCCTCGCCTTCGGTGCTGCGGGCGAGCAACGCGCCGCCTTGCGCCGCGTCGGGATGCTCGGTGAAGAGTCCCGTCAGGCTTTCGCGATACTCCGGATGCGTGTAGTTCACGAGCCGCAAGCCCGGTTCGGCGAAGGGCTGAAGGATTTTCACCAGCGTATGCGTTGAATTGCGCACGCCCATGACGCGGCGAATCGACAGCATTCGCGCGAGCTTGGGCGACAGCGACGCGATCGGCGCGAAAGCGGCCTTCTGGACGCGAGACTGTCCTCGATTTCATCGTGCGATGTCGCGTGCGGAATGCCCAGCTCCGCGAAAATCTCCGCGCTGGTCACGCGGCCCGGATCGTCGGCGACGCCGTGCACCAGCACCGGCAAGCCTTCGCGCGCGAGCATCAGCGCGAGCAGCGGCGTCAAATTGGGCTGCTTGCGCGCGCCGTTGTAGCTCGGAATCGAAACCGGGCGCGCGTGTTCGCGGCCTTCCTGCACGTGCAGCGGTTCGAACGACCGGTGCGCGGCGGCGAGCATCGCAGCGAGTTCGGCGGCCGTTTCGCCCTTCACGCGATACGCCAGCAGCACGGCGCCGAATTCGAGATCGGAGACGCGGCCGTCGAGCATCGCTTCGTATAGCGCATAGGTGTCGTCGCGGGACAGTGCGCGGGCGCCGTTCGGCCCTCGGCCGATTTCTTTGATGTAGCGTACGCAGGCAAAAGTGGGGGAAGCGGTGTCGGTCATGGAAAAGCATGCGCGGAGCGGGCACTCGAGTTCGTTTCCCGAGCGATACTACCGTCGCGAGGTTGAAGGCGGACAGGTCCTTCAGTAAGTACCGAATTTGAGCGAGGCTGGCAAGTTACGGGCACGTGACGGCCCGCGCCGCGCGCCTTCAACATGACGCGAGATGGCGCTCTCGTGACCGTGCCAAAGACTTTCGGAAATCTAATGGAAAGTTCAATGAAAGATTGCGGAGCCGCGCCGGACAAGCCTCCGTGCGAACTGGCCCGATCCGCCGCGAACCGCGCATGCGCGTTAAACTGCTCGCCTGACTGCATTTCACACACCGTCTCGAGTATCGGATGCATGGCGAGTCGGACGCCCTCTTCAATCGAGTGCTATTGCATCTCGACTGCCACCGGCAAGTG
>LFJI01000037.1 GCA_001235855.1 Candidatus Burkholderia brachyanthoides | reverse complement strand
ATCGGATCGATACGGGATCGATCAGCTTGAAGGGGCGCGGCAAAAGGAGCTAAATATGTTACCCATGTCTCCGGTCTGTACAATGCTGCGAAGGTGATCGACGCGATCGGCCTGTATGTCACGCCGGGCTTCGTCGATCTGTCGGGTCGGCGCGGCTGTGCGAGCCGGGCTTCGAGCACAAGGCGACGCTCGAATCCGAAATGGCGGCGGCGATGGATGGCGGCGTGACGAGCCTCGTGTGTCCGCCCGACACCGATCCCGTTCTCGACGAGCCCGGTCTTGTCGAGATGCTCAAGTTCCGCATGCAGAAACTGCATCTGGCGCATGTGTATCTGCTCAGCGCGCTGACGGTGGGGCTGAAGGGCGAGACCATCACCGAGATGGTCGAACTGACGGAGGCGGGGTGCATCGGCTTCTCGCAAGCGGATAACCTGATCGTCGATACGCGCACGCTGCTGCGCGCGCTGCAATACGCGACGACCTACGGCTATACGGTGTGGCTGCGTCCGCAGGACGCGTACATGTCGCGCGGCGGCGTGGCGGCGAGCGGCGCGGCTCGGACTCTCGGGCGTGCCGGTGTCGGCGGAAACCATCGCGCTGCATACGTTCTCTAGCTCATGCGTATCACGGGCGCGCGGGTGCATCTGCCGTCGGCGGCGGGCGTGGCGCTGGTGCGCGCGGCGAAGGCCGAAGGGCTCGCGGTGTCGTGCGATGTGACGGTCAACCACGTGCATCTGACCGATGTCGATATCGGCTACTTCGACGCGCAATTCCGGCTCGATCCGCCGCTGCGCTCGCAACGCGACTGCGAGGCGATTCGCACGGGACTGGAAGACGGCACCATCGACGCGATCTGCTCCGATCACACGCCACTCGACGACGAAAAACTGCTGCCCTTCGCCGAAGCGACGCCCGGCGTGACCGGCCTCGAACTGCTGCTCACACTCAAGTGGGCGCGCGAGGCCAACGTGCTGCTCGTGAAGGCGTTCGGACGCATCAAGCCCGCGCCCGCCGACGTGCTCAAGGTGCCGGCGGGCCGCATCACAGTAGGCGCGCTCGCGGATGTCTGCGTGTTCGATGCCAACGCCGCGTGGCGTGTCGATCCGCTCAAGCTGAAGAGTCAGGGTCGCAATACACTGTTCCTCGATTATGAACTGCCGGCGCGCGTGCGTGCCACGATCGTCGGCGGCCATCTCGCGTTCGAAGCACGCTGACGGTACACGAGCATGAGCATCGCACTACGCAAGCTGCGTCTGGTCATTCATCTGCTTTACGGCATGTGGATCGTCGCGACGCGTTTTTCGCGGGTATCGGCTGCCGAACGCAGCGAGTTGAATCAGCCGGTGGTCGCTCGAGATGCTGCGGCTCTCGGGGATGAAACTCGTGGTCCATCACGACGAAGCGCGGCTCCGATGCGGGTGCTGGTGGTCGGCAATCACATCTCGTGGATCGATATCTACGCGATCAATGCGTGGCGTCCGACGCCGTTCGTGTCGAAGGCGGAGATCCGCAAGTGGCCGGTGGTCGCCTTGCTCGCAGAACAATTGTACACGGTGTTCGTGCAGCGCGAGAAGCGCAGCGATGCGAAGCGCATCATGCACGAACTGGCCAATCGCCTGATGGCGGGCGGATTGATGTGTGTTCCCCGAAGGCACTACCACCGATGGCCGCGCGCTGCTGCCGTTCCACGCGAACCTGTTTCAGGCGGTGGTGTCGGCATCCGTGCCCGTGCAGCCGATCTGCCTGATGTACGAGGATGCGCGCGGCATGCTGTCGACCGCGCCAGCGTATATCGGCGACATGTCGCTCAACGATTCGCTCAATGCGGTGCTGCGCGGCGAGCCGCTCACCGCGCATCTGTACGTGTGCAATCCGCTCGCGCCTGCTGGCGAGCGAGGCACAGGCGGTGGTGCAGGTGGCGCTCGACACCATGCGCGGCGCGCCAGCTGTCGCGGCGGGCGCGCCGCTCGTGCAGCCGGCCGATGCTACTTCTTCATCGCACAACTTACCTGCGTGACCAGGCGCTGTTTCGGGTCGGCGGTGAGCAGAACCGACGACAACTTGTTGCCCCAGACGCAGCCGGAATCGAGGCACAGGACGTCGTCGCGGATCATCAGGCCGAGGGCCGCCCAGTGGCCGAAAACGATCGTGACGTCCTTCGTGCGGCGTTCGGGCATGTCGAACCACGGGACATAGCCGGGCGGCGCGGCGCTCGGGCCGCCGTTGTTGGCGAACTTCATCGCGCCGTCGGGCGTGCAGAAGCGGATGCGGGTCAGCGCGTTATACGTGACGCGCAGGCGGTCCATGCCGCGCAACGAATCATCCCAGCGATGCGGCTCGTTGCCGTAAAGCCCGGCCAGCGTTTCTTTCCAGTTCGGCGCGCATAACGCGCGTTCGAGATCGTGCGCGAGTTCCAGCGTCATCGTCACATCCCATTGCGGTAGCACACCGGCGTGGACCATCAGCGCATCGCTCTCGAAATGCGCGACGGGCTTGTGGCGCACCCATTCGATTAGATCGGCGGCGTCGCGCGCTTCGAGGATGTCGTCGAGCGTGTCGCCCTTCTTGGGCTTGCGCAGGCCCGCGGCAACCGAGAGCAGATTCAGATCGTGATTGCCGAGCACGACGGTCGCGCGCGAACCGAGCGCGATGACGTCGCGCAGCGTCTGTAGTGATTTCGGGCCGCGATTGATGAGATCGCCTGCGAACCAGAGCGGGGTATCGGGCGCGGGGGCGGCTTTTTTCAGAAGTTGGCGGAACGGATCGTAGCAGCCCTGGAGATCGCCGAAGACGAGCGGGGCGGACGAACGGGCGGAAAGATTCGATGCGCCGGTCATTGAATGGGAATGGGATGCGGGTTGGGTCAGCGCTGCGCAACGTGTTTCATGCGCGGCGTGACGGAGGCATGTCGTTCACGGCATTATAAAATAGACGGCGAAGACTGTCCGGGCACGGTGATATGGCAGCGTGCCGTACGGGTCGGGACCTGCAGCGGCTTGCGCAGGCAAATGCCTAGCTGTATCAAGTTATTATACGTGTAGTTTTCAGGGCCGCCATTTCATTTATTAATGGGCGATAATGGGCAGTTGATTGGCGGCGATGGTTCGACTGAAAATCGGTCATTGCTTCCTTGGTTGGCACCAGTTAACGTTAAAGTCGCAATTTTTTCTCACAATTCGCGCGCAGTCTTTCGAGTATTTGGCAAGCTGAAAGCTGGCAAGAGGGTACGGTACATATGATTCTCGTGACGGGCGGCGCCGGTTTTATCGGCGCTAATTTTGTTCTGGATTGGCTCGCGGCATCGGATGAACCCGTACTCAACGTCGACAAGCTGACGTATGCCGGCAATCTCGGCACGCTGAAGTCGCTGCAGAACGGTTCGCGACATGTGTTTGCCCGCGCCGACATCTGCGATCGCGCCGCGATGGATGAGCTACTCGCGAAGCATCAACCCCGCGCCATTCTGCATTTTGCCGCCGAGAGTCACGTCGATCGCTCGATCCACGGCCCGGCCGATTTCGTGCAAACCAATGTCGTCGGCACCTTCACGCTGCTCGAAGCCGCGCGCATGTACTGGGGCAAGCTGCCCGAGGTCGAGAAGCAAGCGTTCCGCTTTCTGCATGTATCCACGGATGAAGTATTCGGCTCGCTGTCCGCAACCGATCCGCAATTCTCCGAAACCACGCCGTACGCGCCGAACAGCCCGTACTCGGCGACCAAGGCTGGTTCCGATCACCTGGTGCGCGCGTATCACCACACTTATGCTCTGCCGGTCGTGACCACGAACTGCTCGAACAACTACGGCCCGTACCAGTTCCCCGAGAAGCTGATTCCACTGATGATCGCCAACGCGCTCGCCGGCAAGCCGCTGCCCGTGTACGGCGACGGCCAGAACGTGCGTGACTGGTTGTTCGTGGGCGATCACTGCTCCGCAATCCGCGAAGTGCTCGCTCGCGGCGCCCTCGGCGAAACGTACAACGTCGGTGGCTGGAACGAGAAGAAGAACCTCGAAGTCGTGCATACCTTGTGCGATCTGCTCGACCGCGCGAAGCCGAAGGCTAGCGGATCGTATCGCGATCAGATCACGTATGTGAAGGATCGCCCGGGTCACGATCGACGTTACGCGATCGATGCGCGCAAGCTCGAACGCGAACTAGGCTGGAAGCCGGCGGAAACCTTCGAAACCGGCCTGGCGAAGACGGTTCAATGGTATCTCGACAATGAGGCGTGGTCGAATGAAATCGCGTCCGGTGAATCGGAAGTGGGTCGAGATGAACTACGCGCAGCGCGCGTAAGGAGCTGACGATGGCGCACAAAGGCATCATTCTCGCGGGCGGTTCCGGCACGCGGCTTTATCCGATCACGCATGCGGTGTCGAAGCAACTACTGCCCGTGTACGACAAGCCGATGATCTATTACCCGTTATCGACGCTGATGATCGCAGGCATCCGCGACGTGCTGGTGATCTCGACGCCGCAGGACACGCCGCGTTTCGAGTCGATGCTCGGTGACGGCAGCCAGTGGGGCATGAACATCCAGTACGCGGTACAGCCGTCGCCGGATGGGCTGGCTCAAGCGTTCGTCATCGGGCGTGAGTTCGTCGGCAACGATCCGTCGGCGCTGATTCTCGGCGACAACATTTTCTACGGCCACGATCTGGTGAAGCATCTCGACAGTGCCAACGCGCGCACCGATGGCGCGACGGTCTTCGCGTATCACGTGCACGATCCCGAGCAGTACGGCGTGGTCGAATTCGATCAGCAGTTCCGTGCGTTGTCGATCGAGGAGAAGCCCGCGAAGCCGCGTTCGAACTATGCAGTCACGGGCCTGTATTTCTACGACAACAAGGTGTGCGATATCGCGGCGGACATCAAGCCATCGCCGCGCGGCGAACTCGAAATCACCGATGTCAACTCGCGTTATCTGACCGAGAAGAAGCTCGATGTCGAGATCATGGGCCGCGGTTATGCGTGGCTCGATACGGGCACGCATGAGTCGCTGATCGAAGCGGCGACGTTCATCGCCACGCTGCAGAAGCGGCAGGGACTCGTGGTGGCGTGTCCTGAAGAGATCGCGTATCGCAAGCGGTGGATCGACAAGGAGCAACTGCTTGCGCTCGCGAAGCCGCTGTCGAAGAACGCCTACGGTCAATATCTGCTCAATCTTCCGAAGGACCAAGTTGCATGGCCATCCAAGTAACTGCAACCGCGCTGCCTGAAGTCAAGATCATCGAACCGAAAGTGTTCGGTGATGCGCGCGGTTACTTCTACGAAAGTTTCAATGCTCGTGAGTTTGCCGAGCACGTCGAAAGCGGCGTGGAATTCGTGCAGGACAATCATTCGCGTTCGGCCAAGGGCGTGCTGCGCGGACTGCATTATCAGATTCAACATGCGCAGGGAAAGCTCGTGCGTGTGGTCGAAGGCGAAGTGTTCGATGTCGCCGTCGATATTCGCAAGAGTTCGCCAAACTTCGGCAAGTGGGTGGGCGTGAATCTGTCGGCTGAAAATCATCGGCAATTGTGGGTGCCGCTGGGTTTCGCGCATGGCTTCGTCGTATTGTCGGAGTCGGCGCAGTTTCTCTACAAGACGACCGATTACTGGTATCAGGCGCACGAGCGCAGCATCGCGTGGAACGATGCGGATATCGGCATCGAATGGCCGATTGATTTCGAGCCGATGCTGGCGGCGAAGGATGCAGCGGGTAAGCGGTTGTCGAAGGCAGAGGTGTTTGCATGAGCGGCGTTGCGGAAAGAACCATTCTGCTGACCGGGGTCAACGGTCAGGTCGGATTCGAACTGGCGCGCAGTCTTCAGGGGCTTGGCCGTGTCGTTGCCGTTGACCGCAGCCGGTTCGATCTCGATGATCTCGATCAGGTGCGCAGCGTCGTGCGGGAAGTGAAGCCTGCGCTGATCGTGAATCCGGCGGCCTACACGGCGGTCGACAAAGCAGAGAGCGAAGTCGATGCGGCAATGCGTGCCAATGGTGAAGCGCCGGGCGTGTTCGCCGAGGAAGCGAAGCGACTGGGTGCAGTCCTCGTGCACTATTCGACGGACTATGTGTTCGACGGGACGAAAGACGGTGCATACGTCGAGGACGATGCCGTCAATCCGCAGAACGTCTACGGCAAAAGCAAGCTGGCGGGGGAGCAGGCGATCGTGACCTCGGGTTGCGATCATCTGATCTTTCGCACGAGCTGGGTGTATGGCACGCGTGGGAAGAACTTTCTGCTGACGATGCTGCGTCTGGGTGCGGAGCGGGAAGAGTTGAGCGTCGTGGCGGATCAGATCGGCGCGCCGACATGGGCGGTGACGATTGCGGCGCTGACGGCGAATGTGGTGGCGCAGGCAGAAAATCAGGATTGGTGGGCACAGAAGTCGGGCGTGTATCACCTTACTGCGGGCGGGTCGACGTCGTGGCACGGGTTTGCGCAGGCCATCTTCGACATGTCGCAGACTGAGAAGCGACCGGTCGTCAAACCGATTCCCGCATCGGCGTATCCGACGCCGGCGGCGCGTCCGTTGAACTCGCGGATGTCGGCCGCAAAGCTGCGCGAGACGTTTGGCGTGGCAGCACCGCACTGGCGGGACGCACTCTTGCTGTGCCTCGTCCGCTAGAGCAGCGGTCTGGATGTGGAGATGGGAATTGTGCAATCGGGTGGTGATCATCGCGCAGATGCACGCGAGAACATCAATTCGTGCGTTGGCGCGGTAGTAGTGTTCTATAATCCTGACGAGGCCTGCATTCGCAATGCGAATGAGTTGGTCAAACGGATCCGGTGCGTGGTCATCGACAACACGGAAGGGGCTACGCATGGCTTCGACGGAACACTGGACGCCAATATCGACTATCTTTGCAGCGGCAGAAACAAGGGGATCGCCACTGCGCTGAACCGAGGTGTTGCGCGGCTGCTTGAAATGGGTTGCGACACGGCGTTGCTGTTCGATCAGGACAGTGCGCCCGACGACCATCTGCTCACCGAGTTGCCGCGCGTCATGGCGGAGATCCTGCGTGTCGATCCTCGCGTGGCGCTTGTCGGTCCTGCCTATGTCGACGACCGGCTGGGCGGTGGCGCTCCCACGCCTTTTGTGCGCTTCGGGTATGGCCGCCTGCTGCGGGTTCCGGCTCGCGGCCCCGCGCCCGTACACGCTGACTTTCTTATCAGTTCGGGTTCCTGCG
This sequence comes from Candidatus Burkholderia brachyanthoides, assembly GCA_001235855.1. Lineage (GTDB taxonomy): Bacteria > Pseudomonadota > Gammaproteobacteria > Burkholderiales > Burkholderiaceae > Caballeronia > Caballeronia brachyanthoides. The sequence goes on along the minus strand of LFJI01000037.1, from coordinate 6,438 downwards.
TGAATCTGCGCTTTTGGAGGCAGATCGGACCATTGCAGGATGACTTCTTCATCGATTTCGTCGATTTGGAATGGTGCGTGCGGGCAAAGCGCAAGGGCTTTAGCCTGTACGGCATTCCGTGGGTCCACATGCGCCATTCGCTCGGTGGTGAGCCAGTGAGGATTTTCGGTCGGGCATATCCGTCACACAGTGCAACGCGTCACTACTACTTGTTTAGAAATGCGGTGTCGCTCATCCTTCGGCGAGATATTCCCTGGTCCTGGAAGTCCAGCGAGCTCATCAAAATGCCGGTCCGGCTGGTGATCTACGCGCTGTTCTTGAAACCGCGCTGGCCCCATGTCGCAATGGCGTGCACCGGTATCGCGGACGGCCTGCGGGGCAAGCTCGGGCCGCTCCGGCCTCGTTAGCCGGTGTCCGTTGGCGGCGCCCGCTGCGGCGCTTTGATACAACTGATTCGTGAACCGGCCGTGTTCCCGGTCACCACTCCAACTTGACGAATGTCGGGGATGACAAAAATGGAAGATGAGTCGCAGACTAAAAGCGTCGATCTAGCAAGGCCCGAGTCGTTTTGGTGGCCGGCGCGCATCGTTCGCTCGGCGTGGCTGGAGCACGCGCCGTTCGCCTTCTGGCTCATGAGTGTGTCGCGACCGACGGTGCTGGCTGAATTGGGCACCCATAATGGCTTTTCGTATGGCGTATGGTGTCAGGCCGTCGAGCGTCTCAACTTGGCGACGCGTTGCTACGCCGTCGACACATGGCGCGGAGATCGCCACGCGGGACAGTACGACGAGTCGGTATTCCTGGATCTGTCCCAGTACAACCAGGAGACGTATGCGACCTTTTCAAGTCTGATCCGCTCGACCTTCGATGAAGCGCTCGCGCATTTTGCGGACGCTTCTATCGACTTGCTGCATATCGATGGTCAGCACGACTATGACAGTGTGCGGCACGATTTCGAAACCTGGCTGCCGAAGATGTCGGGAAAGGGCGTCGTCCTTTTGCATGACACGAACGTCCGCGAACGGGACTTCGGTGTCTGGCGTTTCTGGACGGAAGTGAGCCAGCGTTATCCCTCTTTCGAATTCCTTCATGGATTCGGTCTCGGTGTGCTCGCCGTGGGCACGGAAATGCCTGACGCGCTTCGCGCATTGTTCGATGGAAAAGACATCGTGGTCAACGAGATGCGCGAAATGTACGCCCGGCTCGGGTGTGCCATTGCACTGCAGCATACACAGAACAAAACGCGCGCTGCGCTGGACGAACGCGTCGATGAATTGAGCCGTACTCAGCACGCGCTCGCCAGTGCAAACGTCGAACTCGAGCGGCAGAAGGGCGAACTGGCCGATCTCATTGAAGAGCAGCGGCGCCTGGAGCGCGACCTGAAGGACGAGACCGCACGTGCCGATGACCTCGCACGGGAACTCGACACGGAGCGGGACGTTGGCAAGCTCGCCACCGATTCGCTGAAGCGCATGAACGACGAGGTGACCGCGCTGCGTACTTCCACGTCATGGCGCCTCACCGTGCCCGTGCGCGGTGCGTCTGTTCTGATGCGCCGACCCCGGACCGCATTGGGGCAAATGCGGCACTTTTCCGCAATTATCTGCAATTCCGTGAACCAGCATGGCTGGAATGCTACGCTCCACAAGATAGTCGACACATCGCGGCAGCGCGGCGTCGCCGGGTTGCTTCGCGGAGGCTCAGGGCTTGGCGTCGCACTGACGACGCCGAACTTCAAATCGGTCTTGCCGATCCGCCCCGCGTTGGAGCGCCTCTCGCTGCGCGTGTTGATCATCGCCGAGACGAGCATTCCTCAGTGCCTGAAATATCGCGTAACGCAGAAGCAGCTGATGATCGAAAGCCTGGGCATCGATTGCTCTGTCGTGAGTTGGACCGATACTCAGTCGTGCATGGATCTGATCCAAACGCACTCGATGGTCATTTTCTACCGTGTGCCGGGCTTCCCTGCCCCGATGGCCATGATCGAACAGGCTAAAGCGCTAGGCCTCGTTACCTTTTGGGAAATCGACGACCTGATCTTCGATGCCGAGAAGTACATCCTTAATTCGAACTTGCGGGATGTCGGTCTAGAGGCGAAGCGTGGCGTGCTGGCCGGTGTACCGCTGTACCGCGCGGCCATGCTGGCGTGCGATTTCAGCATTGCTTCGACGCAGGGATTGTCGGAAGCCATGCTCGAGGCCGGCGTGAAGCAGACCTTCGTGATCGAGAATGCACTCGACGCGGAAACCGTACGCACAGCCGACTTGATCAATGCATCGACGCGACGCAAGAAAGACAAGTTCCTGCGCATCGTCTATGGCTCCGGAACCAAAACGCACGATGCGGACTTCCGTGTTGCGGTGCCGGGCATCAAAATGGTGCTGCGGCAGCGGCCCGACGTGAAGTTGCGGATCATCGGGGAACTCGGATTGCCGGACGATTTCGAGGATGTGGCCTCGCAGATCGAGCGCCTGCCCTCTTCGAGCTACGCGAGCTATCTGGGACGTCTAGCAGAATGCGACATCAGCATTGCACCGCTCGAAAACAGCGTATTCAACGATGCCAAATCGAACATAAAATATCTCGAAGCATCGGTCGTGAAGCTTCCTTCCGTCTGTTCGCCCGCCGCTGCGTTCAGGACGGCGATACGTCACGGCGACACCGGATTCCAGGCGGACACTCCCGCCGCCTGGAGCGAAGCGCTGCTTTCTCTGATCGATGATACCGACTTGCGCCGCGACATGGCGGCCCGCGCCTATAAACACGTCATGGCCGATTACTCGCCGCACGCCATCTCCGAGCGGCAGGTCGCGCCGGTTCTCGCGCCGTATCGCCGGCGGCATGACAAACTGCGCGTGCTGGGCGTCAACGTATATTTCGAGCCGCGGAGCTTCGGCGGCGCGACGCTCATCGCGGAGGCAATGGCATCGCGTATCAACGCCACGGCGGACATGGAGTACTTCATGTTCACATCGTTGCCCACCAGCCAAGTGACGGCGTACACGCTTGTGCGCTATGAAGCCCGGGCAGGCGGTGTGTTCGGTATGGGTCTTCCGCCGGAAGACGACCCTGCCAACTCTTTCGAGAATCCGAAGTCGGTTACATCGTTCCGTGAGGCAGTGCTCGCCGTGCGGCCGGACGTGGTGCATCTGCACAGCATTCAGGGCATCGGCGCGAGCATTGCTGGGGTTTGCCAAGAGGAGAAGATTCCTTACGTCGTGACTTTGCATGATGCCTGGTGGATTTGCGGCCGGCAGTTCATGATCACCAGCGAGCAGCGCTACTGCTTCCAGCACAAGGTCGACTTGAATGTCTGTTCGAAATGTGTCGATGATCCCGGTCTGAACACGTACCGCCAGTTCCGTTTGCACGACATTCTCAAATCAGCGGTGATCCTGCTTGCGCCGAGCGATTTCTTCGTTGGTCTTTACACTGACAATGGGTTCGATCCTACAAAGATCGCGCTTAACAAGAACGGCATCGCGGCGCCTACGGAACGTGTCGAGCGCGTGCCGACGTTGGGCCGGCCGCTGCGCTTCGGCTATGTCGGCGGTGAAACGCCCATCAAGGGCGCGCAACTGATCAAGGATGCGTTCAAGCGGCTGTCGCGCTCCGACTATGATCTGACCATTGTCGACAACGCGAGCAATCTTGGGTTGCGTACGATCGAGACGCATACGTGGAAAGTGCAGGGCAAGCTGCACGTCGTACAGGCGTACACGCAGGAGAGTATCGACAAATTCTTCGGCGGTATCGACGTGCTACTCTTTCCGACACAGTGCAAGGAAAGCTTTGGCATGACAGTACGAGAAGCGCTCATCCGCGATGTCTGGGTCATCTCGACGGACGCAGGTGGGGCGGTGGAGGACATCGTGCAGGGCGAGAACGGACAGATCATCCCCCTGAATGACGATCCTGCGGAACTGGTGGCGGCGATCACGGCGTTGCTCGACAATCCCCAAAGGCTGCAGGGGTATCACAACCCGTACAAGGACAGGATTCGCGTGTTCGATGAGCAGGCAGTTGAGTTGCACGCTTTGCTCAAATCAGTCGTTGCTCGTGAGGAGCGGCCGGCGATCGCCGCAGCCTCGCCGCTTTGATACAAGCTTGGCCAGGCTCCTATGGGTAATCGGATCGACAAGCACCTGTTGCAGGCAGGACAGTGTCTGCATGGCGCGTTCACCAAGATGCGTAATACAGGTGGCCTGACATCGGCGGTACGCGCAACGCTGCGCATAATTCGCCGGGAAGGTTTTGGTGGCGCGGCGAGCCGAATCGGTCGTATGACGCGCGAGGCGGTACGCTATCCGCAGTGGATCGATGCGTACGACACGCCCGACGATGCCGCTTTGACGACGTTCTCGCTCGAACTCGCGCACGCGGGAATCGACACGCTTATCTCAGTGAGCGTACCAGTGTACAACACGCCGGAGCGACATCTGCGCGATATGATCGAGTCGGTGTTGGGGCAGAACTACCCGCATTGGGAACTATGTATTGCGGACGACGCCTCCACGGCCCCTCATGTGCGTATCGTGCTCGAAGAATTCGCTCGCCGCGATGCACGCATCCGCGTAACGTATCGACAGGTAAACGGCCATATTTCCGAGGCCACCAACAGCGCGCTCGAACTCGCGCGCGGATCATTCGTGGCTTTGCTGGATCACGATGATATCCTGCCGCCTCACGCACTGGGCATGGTCGCGAAGTATATCCGCGCGTATCCCGATGCGCGGCTTTTCTACAGCGACGAAGACAAACTTTCCGAGGACGGATGCCGCCATACACCGCATTTCAAACCGGACTGGGACCCTGAGTTGATTTTGCAGTACAACATGTTCTCGCACCTAGGCGTCTTTGAAACACGATTGATGCGCGCCGTTGGTGGATTCCGTCGTGGTTTCGAAGGCAGTCAGGACCACGATCTGATTCTGCGTTGCGTGAGTGTTGCAGGTGACGCGGCAGTCATACACATTCCGCATGTACTGTATCACTGGAGAACGATCGCGGGTAGCACCGCAGTCAGCGTGGACGAGAAGCCTTATTCCGTCGTCGCAAGCCTACGGGCGGTCGCCGATCATCTGCACGAGAAGGCTGCAGACGCCACCACCATTGCACCACAGGCTGATTTTCCTTTTATACGGATCGGTTATCGCCTTCCTAAAACGATGCCGACGGTCGACGTGCTGATTGCGCACGGCGGTGATGGCGCCGCGTTGCATCGTTGTGTGACGAGCATCGTTACACATACGGCCTACCCGAAGCTGTGGCTGTCAATCGTTGCCGATGCTTCGTTGACGCCGCTCGCCGAGTCGTTCCAGAATGTGCGGGTGATCGCGTCGGAGGACGCGTCGCTCGACGCCATCGTGGGCCGGCTAGACCATGACTACGTTTGCTTCGTGGACGAACACGTCGAAGTGACCGACGCGGCGTGGCTGGACGAGTTGATGAAGCACGCAACACGCAAGGAAATTGGGGCTGTGGGGGCGTCGTTGTGGCAGCCGGACGGAAAACTTTACGGAGGAGGCTTGGTCCTGACCTCTCCCGACAGCGCTGTGCCGATTCACGCAGGCATTACGCGCCGCAGTGCCGGCTACTTCGGCCGTGCGATGCTCACGCAGAGTGTATCGGCGTTGTCGTGGTCCTGCGCGGTGGTGAGGCGAAATCTCCTATTGGATACAGGCTGTCTCGCTTTCGCGGCCAATGGACATTTCGGTCGCGATGTAGCGTTGAGCCAGCGCATTGCCCGACGTGGCTTACGCAATGTTTTCGTGCCACGCGCCGGCGTCACGATTCACAACCGTGAATGCCGTTTCGGCGAAGCTCATCAGCCCGCCACGCTGATGCGCGATCCCGCGTACAACCCGAACCTCGCACTCTGCTCTCGCGATCAATGTGCCACGTTCGATCTTGCGTTCCCACCACGTATCGAATTGTTCGAATAGGCCCGAACGCCTGTGCGTTCAGCGTTGTTCCGCCTCGCCGTGACGAAACACCCACAGTTTCGCCAATACGAAATTCACGATCATGCCTGCGAGCGATCCCGCTGCGACGGCAGCGAGCGGCGTCCAAGCCTGCACAGACAGAAGCCGCAACGCGAGTACATAGGCTGCGTAATTGCACGTACGCCCCCGATCATCGCGAGAAGATACTGGTAGAACTCGCGCAGGATCGAGTGATGCGTGCCCGGCGCGAATGTGATGCGTCGGTTAATCTGCCAGGTCGCGACGACTGCGCATAGGAAAGAAACGACGCGTCAAACATACGGACCGGTGCCGAGATGGAGCATGAAGTAGAGCACACCCGCGTCGACCAGAAAGCCGACGCCGCCTGCAATGGCGAAACGCAAAACCTGCGAAACTATGATCAGTTTTCTTTCGTTTCCTGTACAGACCGGAGACATGGGTAACAGGTGTGTCAGGACAGGGGTAACACATT
>LFJI01000367.1 GCA_001235855.1 Candidatus Burkholderia brachyanthoides | reverse complement strand
ACCACCGCCTTCAATTTCCCGCCTCAACTCCCCCGTACACCACTTCTGACTTTAGTTCGTACGGCGCGGCGAGCGACACCTGCGACACCTGAATGGTGTGCGGATTGATTCCTTGGCGTATCGGATGGTCTTTTCGATCCTTTCTTTCGTTTCGCCTGGCAAGCCTAGAATGAAAGTACCGTGCGCCTTGATGCCGAGCGTGTGGCAATCTTCCGCGAAACGCCGCGCGATATCCGTGCGCAAGCCCTTCTTGATGTTCAGGAGAATCTGATCGTCGCCCGATTCGTAGCCGACGAGCAGCAGACGGCCGCCGTTTTCCTTCATGATCTTGAGCGTCGAGAATGGCACGTTTGCCTTCGCGTTGCATGACCAGGTGACGCCGAGCTTGCCCAGCCCGCGCGCGATCTCTTCGACGCGCGGCTTGAAGTCGGTGAATGTGTCGTCGTCGAACATGGTCTCCTTGACTTCGGGCATGTTGTCGCGAATCCATTTCACTTCCTCGAGCACGTTTTCGACCGAACGCACGCGATACTGATGCCCGCCGACTGTCTGCGGCCACAGGCAGAACGTGCAGCGCGAGCGGCAGCCACGGCCCTTATAGATCGATACATACGGGTAGTTCAGATAGCCGATGAAGTAGTTGCCGATCGTCAGGTCGCGCTTGTAGATGGGCGCGACGAACGGCAGTTCGTCCATGTTCTCGATGATCGGACGTGACTCGTTGTGCTCGATCGAAGCGTCGGATTTGCGGTAGCTCAAGCCTTTGATATCGGCGAATGGCATACCCTAGGCGATTTCCCGGCACGTATAGTCGAATTCCTCGCGGCACACGAAGTCGATTGCGTCGCTCGCGGTGAGCGAGTTGTGCGGATCGACGGCGATCTTCGCGCCGACCATGCCGACCAGAATGGACGGATTGCGCTCCTTCAGGTATTGTGCAAACAGCGCATCCGATGGAAACGAAGGCGTGCTCGTGTGGATGATGACGAGATCGTATTGTGCTGCGATGTCGAGCCTGGCCTCGACGGGAAGCGAGTCGGCGGGCGCGTCGAGCACGCGGCTGTCGGGAACGAGCGCGGCGGGCTGCGCTAGCCAGGTCGGATACCAGAACGAGCGGATTTTGCGCTTGGCCTGATAGCGCGAACCGGCACCGCCGTCGAAGCCGGCGAAGGACGGTGCCTGGAGAAAGAGCGTCTTCATGATCGCTCCGGCAACATGCGTTGCGATAAATGAATGATGAGATTCGCGTGATTGCGCCAAACGCGGGCTAGGTCATCGCCCGGTCGACGCGGGTTTTGTCGTCTGCGGCGTCACGCCGTTATCGACGGGCATGCGCGCGCCGCGCCAGACGACGTTCGAGCCGAACGCGGCCGCGAGCCATTCGCGAGCCATTCGAGCGCGAGCAGGCCGTCGCGCAGCGGCACGAGCGGCAAATCGCGCCAGAAGGAGCGCGTGCTCACGCCCGTGCAGCGCCGCGAGTCCGCACGACGCCGCCGCGAGCAACGGCAGGGCGGGCGAAGAATCCATGGCGACGTGAACGTGATGAACAGGAACGCGCACCCCGCGCGATTCAACGAGCGGATGGTGCGCAGCCAGCGCGTTTCGCGGTGCCATAGCGCGGACAAGCTCGCTTCGGTCACGTCGGTGCCGACAATCGTCGGTGCGAGCACGGTACGCAGTCCGAGCCGGCGCGGATATTCGGCCAGATAATAGTCGTCCGCCAGGCAGTCCTTGAGCGCGCGAAAATCGCCGATGGCGTCGAGCGTACGCCGGGACAGCGCGAGCGTCGCGCCGAATCCGAAGCGGCGCGAACCATTCGTTGACGAACAATGCGCCGATACGCGTCCAGATTCTGCCGACGGGCACCGCGCTATACAGACTACGTCACGACGCCGACCGATGGATCGGCGAGCGGCGCCGTCATCGTGTGCAGATAGTCGGGCGCGGCAGTGATATCGCTGTCGGCCAGCACGATGATGTCATAGCGCGCGTGCTGCGCCGCGTTGATGAGATTGCTGACTTTCAGATTGCGCCCGTGGAGCGGGAGTCGATCACCAGCCGGATGTCGCGCTGAGGATAGGCGGCCTGCAACCGGCTCACCGCGTTGATGGCCGGATCGGAGGCAGAGGCGACGCTCAGGATCAGTTCGAAGCGCGGATGCGTTTGTTCGCAGAATGTCGCGAGATTATCGAACAGACGCGGCTCGGCGCCGCACAATGGTTTTAGTACGCTGCCGCCACTTAACACATTTATGCCAATCTCGGAATCGGCCGTTTCCAGTTTTATGCGCCTGTTGAATCGCGGCATGGCGACGGCAGCTACGACGGTATAAATCGTCGATAGACAAACGAGGCTAAAAACGAATATGCCGGATAAAACTAGATTTGACATTTAAGCGTCGAAAACGATCTGAATCCGAAAATCAGCCGCCGTGAATCGAGCCGTTAAGCCGATAAAAAGGATGCGTCAGACAGAAGGCCGTGCAGCATGGTGTGCACGCCTTTGACTGAAGTACGTCGGACCGTTCGGATCAGCGATGAAGGAACTTGCCGGATAGTCAGTATTGGTGCCTTGCGTCTGCGAGACGAATGGAGGCGACCGGCCGACAACGATGAATGTGCGGTAATTCTAGCAACGAGATTTTTATTTTTGTTATGAAAAATGTCTAAGAAGCGAGATTAACGGCGCGCCTCTTATTTCAAGATAAGCAAAATTCGGAACCAGATAAGAATGAATGGTCGGTGTGCCTGCAATTCACGCCGCGCATTTATTTCGTGCGACGTGCGTGATGTCGCGCCGCCATTTTCGCCAGCGCTTCCTGCAACGGCGACGGCGCAAGCGTTTCCGCCAGTTCGTGTAGCGCCGATGCGCCGGCCGCCGACATGCGCGCCTGTTTGATCGGTGCCAGATCTTTCATGGGCTGCGGGCGGACGCGGATTTTCAGCGCATCGATGGCCCAGCCGCGCTGCTGGAGATCCGCGAGCAGCCGCGGTTCGATATGCCGCAGGCGCGCCGCGAGCGCGTTGTGCGCGGCGAACAGCGCCAGCACGCCGTCCTTGATGAAGCCCGGCTCGACATTCGACGCCAGATAATCCGGCAGCAGCTTCGCGAGATCCCGCTGCAGAGCGGCGACCTGCTCGACGCCCGCGCGCAGCGCCGCGAACGCATCGGTTCGCTCCAGCACGTCGGACACGGCTTGCGGTTTGCGCGGATCGAAGCGCTGCGGCGAATATCTTGAATTCGGGGGAAAACGGCTCATTTTTTTAGGCAAAGTACGGTACGCTTGATAGGATACCTCAATTATATCATGAGTCCACGCTCGGCCCGGTTGGCCCGGTTCGCTCAGAATCCTTCCAAGCCTGCGCTGACATGAACTTTCATTTTTTTGACTGTCACGTTCCGTGAAGGGCCGCGCGGCTACGGCGACGAAAGCTCTGTCAAACTCGCGTGCTAAAATTCTAGATTAGATGCGACACGCACGCTCGTGTCCGGCCGCCCCACGACAAGGGGCATATCGACCGTC
>LFJI01000366.1 GCA_001235855.1 Candidatus Burkholderia brachyanthoides | reverse complement strand
TGTTATTTGTTGCTTTCCGACTTCGACAATCCAATTCTCAGCTGAAACCACCACCACCTTCAATTTCCCGTCTCAACTCCCCCGTACACCCACTTCTGACTTTAGCTTCCTGTTTCTGCGCCGGAACCAGCGCATAGCCGGTGATCACGGAGGCGAGCCGCTCGCGCCAGTAATTCACGTTGAGCGTCCCGGAAGAATGGTGCTTCATCGTGCGCAATTGAGCGACGGCGCGCTCGGTATGCTGAAGCTCGACATCCGCCAATGCGGACAGCAGGAGACTGCCCTTGGTCTCGCTGTTCTTCTTTTTCATATGTGGTCTTCTCTCGGCCGAGCCTGGCAAGACTGTTGTTCGTCTTGGCTTTGCCAGGCACCCCGTTCACCCGCGCGTGTTTTTTTAGTACGTCGCGAGTGGCCCTTGCTCATTCCGGCTGTCAGCATCGCGCGCAATCGGCGACAGATGCGACCGTTAGCAAAAATGTACGCAAGCGGAGCCTTGAGGCTCCGTCTGGCATCGCATATTCATGGGAGAAGCAGAAGCGTGGTATTTGTATGCTGCGCCGCGCAACGGCGTGCGTTTGGGCGCTGGCGCTCGGCTCGTTTACGCGCTTGTTTTGCGCAGTGCGTGCGCTTCTATTTGGCTTGATCAGGCTCGCCCGCGCGGGCGCGGCCGCTACGGCTGATCTGTTCTTCCATCGCCTGGTCGAGCTTGCTGACCTTGCGCGGTTTCGCCGGCTCCCGCGCGTTGACCAGCGCGACGAAGTCGTCCATCGGCAGCGGCTCGCACAGCTTCTACGAGCCTTCGGCGGTGCGTTCGATCAGATAGAAATAGCCGCCCGGCATGGAAACGGCGGCATATAGCGTGGATTGCTGCTACGCGTCTTGAGCCGTTCGACGGCGCTGATGGCTTTGGTCGAGCGCATGATGTCGGTTGGCTTCAGTTCTTGATGCTGGTGCCCGTGGTGGCGTCGGTGATCGAGCCGGGCGCGCACTTCTTGCCCGCGCCTTCGATCCACAGATTCGACGCGTGACGCTCGCCGGGCATAAGAAGCGATACGTCGTTTCGCCGTTGTCGAAGCGCACCTTGACGACGTTCGAGTCGCCGAATTCGAGCATCGCGCCTTGCGGAATGGGCGTCTGCTTATACGGCGTGTTGTGCTTCTTCGCTTCGTCCGTCAGGCATTGTACGATGCTCGTCACGTTGTTTTGGGTCGATGCCGTATCGACTTCGGGCTGATCCGCAGCTTCGTTGTGAAAAGCGGCCGCAGGTGGCGATGAGCAAAGGCAACGCGAGCGCCGCGACGAGTTTTTTCATGGCGATTCCGATGAGGATGTTCAGGCCGAAACACGACATTAAAGCACATCGCACTTACAGTTCGGACACGTCGATGCCGCGGGACGAAAGGCGCGACCGTCGCATCGAAGCGTAGCAAGGGGCGCGCCCGCCTTGGCGCCAGCGCGTTTCGTCTCACGCGTCGGGCGGCACGCCGAGCAGCGGCAGCGCCCCGCCGACCACACCTGAAAACACCGGCCCCGCGACCGTGCCGCCGTAATAGGCGCCGCCGGACGGCTCGTCGATCATCACGGCGACGATCAGGCGCGGGTCGCTCATCGGCGCGATGCCGACGAACGACGCGCGATACTTGTTGGCCGCGTACGAGCGTGGCCGCATACGAGCGCCCGATCTGCTTGCGCGCCCATCGCCATTTCGAGCATGGCGCGCACGGCCTTCGCGGTGGCGGGCTGCATGACCTAGAGGCGATCGCGGCGCGTTTCGCCCTGCATCAGCGTGGCGGCGTGGAAGCGGCCGTCGCCCGCATACGCCGTATAAAGCTGCTCGATCTGCAACAGCGACAGCGACAATCTGTAGCCGTAGGCCATCGTTGTCTGCTCGATCGGCTTCCAGCGTTCGTAGGCGCGCAGGCGTCCCGTGGCCGCGCCCGGGAAGGTCAGTTCCGGCGCGCGCCTTGTGTTTTCGCGATCGCCGCCTTCAGTTGCGTGTGCGCGGGCTGCTGGATGCGCCGGTCGATGGGTCAGTTGAATCGTCTGGCCGTTTTGCGGCATGTCGGTTTCGCCGATCTGAGACACCACGCGCCTGAGCCGGTCGCGGATCACTTCGCGCTGGCCCGCTTCGCCGGTGAGGCGTGCATCGGTGGCGAGTTCCACGCCCTCCTGCCCGCGGTCCTTGTTATTGGTGACGCCGATGATATGCGCCGCCGACTCGCCTTCCGGATAGAAACGCTTCGTGTCCGGCACGAGCGTAATGCCCGCGCGCCCGATATGTGCGATGCGCTCGGCCGCCTCGGCTTCGACCTGGCGCTTGAGCAGCACGAAGCTGCGCCCCACGTCCATGCGCTTTTGCAGATCGCGCGGCGGCATGTCGAGCAGGCGCGCGATCTCGTTGCCGTGATCGCCGTCGAAGAGTTTCGGCGACGCCCACACTTCGTAGATCGCGAGACTCACCGCGAGCATCGCGCCGTTGCGATCGACGATGCGCTCGCGCGTGGCCGACAACGTCAGCGTGCGCTGATAACGCTTCTGGCCTTCGCCGATATAGAACTCGCGATCGACCACCTGCACCCAGTACGCGCGTCCGGCCAGCGCTAGAAACGCTGCCGACAGGCCGATCACGACGAACTTGGAGCGCCACGCGGGCAGCGTGCTTGCGAGCGTCGCGCTGCGATGATGCGTGTGGAAATCGGTGCCGCCGCGCGTTTTCTTCTGGTTGAACAGCGTGCCGCCGTGTGTCTTGTGTGAGAGTTCGCTCAGGGAAGGTGCCCGAGCACTGTATCGAGTTGAGTGGTATCGGCCGCCACATCCAGCAGACGAATGCCGAGGTCTACGGCGAGCACTCTCATCGCCCGGTTGAACAGGCCGATGCGCTTGCCAGGCGCGAGCCGCGCGGCGAGCAGGTTGTGCACGAAGATCGAATCGTGCCAGGTCGAAACATAGTGGTTCGACATCTCGTAATCCGCCTGATATCTCGGATCGAGATCGAAGCGGTAGATCGACACCCACTGGCCCTCTACGCGCGCCTGAAGGACGACGTACGCGGGCAGCGCGGTGCCGTCGCTATCCGCGTCGAGCAGACGGAATACGCCGTGCGGCGTGATCTGCTCGAGATTGGCCTGCAATACGATCGGCGCGGACAGCGTCATGCCGCCGAAGCCGACATCAGCGAGATAGCGTATGTGATCGAGTTCCACCAGCATCATCATGTGCGTGCGCGGCGGCATGCTCGCGCCGTCGCGGCCCCACAGCACGTGGCCCGCGTAGCTCTTCACGCGAAAACCCAGCGCTTCGAGTAGGCTGCGGAACAGCAGGTTGTGTTCGTAGCAGTAGCCGCCGCGCCCGTCGGCGACGAGCTTGCGTTGCACTGACGCGAGATCGATCCGCACTGGCCGGCCGAGCAGCACGTCGAGGTTTTCGAAAGGAATCGACTAGGTGCGACGGGAGACCGTCAAGAGATAGAAGGGATAGAAGGTGAAAGTCCTTTACGATGAAGAACTAGCGAATCACATCGACTCCGA
>LFJI01000365.1 GCA_001235855.1 Candidatus Burkholderia brachyanthoides | reverse complement strand
TGGCAAATTGCTGCTCACATCTTCGGGAGATTAAACAGATGTCCATATTGCTGTGTTACCTCAAATATTTTGTGACACAGTAGTACTAGGACTAGGCAAAATCCCCTCCGCCCGCCGCGCCGATTTCACTGACTGTCCATCGACCGTGGCGTAAAATATATTCTTTCCCAAATCAGATTACACGGGACGCCATCATGCCGCTCGCCTCCACCCCAGAGATCATCGCCGAACTAAAAACCGGCAAGATGGTGATCCTCGTCGACGAAGAAGATCGCGAAAACGAGGGCGACCTAATCATGGCCGCCGAATTCATCACGCCTGAAGCGATCAACTTCATGGCGAAATATGGCCGCGGCCTGATTTGCCTGACGCTCACGCAGGAACGCTGCAAGCAGCTCAACCTGCCGCCGATGACCCTGCGCAACGGCACGCAGTACGGCACCGCGTTCACTGTGAGCATCGAGGCGGCCGAAGGCGTGACGACCGGCATTTCCGCCAGCGACCGTGCCCGCACCATTCAGGCGGCCGTCGCGCCGGACGCGCGCGCGGAACACATCGTCCAGCCGGGCCACGTGTTTCCGATCATGGCGCAGCCGGGCGGCGTGCTGGTGCGCGCCGGCCACACAGAAGCCGGCTGCGACCTCGCCGCGCTCGCGGGCCTCACAACCGCGTCGGTCATCTGCGAAGTGATCCGCGACGACGGCGAAATGGCGCGCCTGTCCGATCTCGTCGAGTTCGGCGAACTGCACAGCATCAAGATCGGCACCATCGCCGATCTGATCCACTACCGCAGCCGCACCGAATCGATCATCGAAAAGGTGTGCGAGCGGACCATGCAGACCGCGCACGGCGCCTTCCGCGCGATCCTCTATCGCGACGAGCCGACGCGTTCGCCGCATATCGCGCTGGTGCGCGGCGAGCCGACGCCGGATCGCGAAACGCCGGTGCGCGTGCACGAACCGCTGTCGATGCTGGATCTGCTGGAAACCGACGCGTCCATGCACTCCTGGACCATCGACGCCGCGATGAAGGAAATCGCCGCGCGCGATCTCGGCGCCATCGTCATGCTCAATTGTGGCGACACGAAGGAACATCTCGTCGAGGTGTTTCAGGCGTTCTACCAGAAAGACAAGGTGGCCGAGTTGCAGCGCCGGCCAATCGACTTCAAGACCTACGGCATCGGCGCGCAGATTCTGCGCGATATCGGCGTCGGCAAGATGCAGGTGCTGTCCAATCCGCGCAAGCTCGGCAGCATGTCGGGCTATGGGCTGGAAGTAACGGGCTTCGTGTCGATGCCCGGCTGCCCCGTGACCGAAGCCACCGCCGACACGAGCATCGCCAAGCTGCGCTCGGCCTGAGCAGCAACACGGCCGCGACAAGACAACCCCATTCCAAACCAACGGAAATCAATCAATGGAAATCGGACAATATCAGCCGAATCTCGACGGTGGCGGCCTGTGCATCGGCATCGTGCAGTCGCGCTTCAACGAACCAGTGTGCAACGGCCTGGCCGACGCGTGCATCGAGGAACTGGAACGCCTCGGCGTGATCGGCGAAGACGTGCTGCTCGTCACCGTGCCGGGCGCGCTGGAAATTCCGCTCGCGCTGCAAAAGCTCGCCGAATCCGGCCAGTTCGACGTGCTAATCGCACTCGGCGCCGTCGTGCGCGGCGAAACGTATCACTTCGAACTCGTGTCGAACGAAAACGGCGCGGGCATTTCGCGCATCGCGCTCGACTTCGGCATTCCGGTCACCAATGCCGTGCTGACCACCGAAAACGACGAGCAGGCGGTCGCGCGCATGACGGAAAAAGGCCGTGACGCGGCGCGCGTGGCGGTGGAAATGGCGAACCTGTCGGTCGCGCTCGAGCAGTTGGGCGGCGACGACGAAGATGAAGAAGACGAGGACCGCGAATGAAGAGCGCACGACGCCGCTCGCGCGAACTGGCAACGCAAGGGCTTTACCAATGGCTGCTGTCGGGTGCGCCCGCTGGCGAGATCGACACGCAACTGCGAGGCTCGCAAAGCTTCGACAAAGCCGATCAGGAACATCTCGACGCGCTCCTGCACGGTGTGATCAAGGAATCGGACGAATTGTCCGCGGCCTTGCAGCCGTGTCTCGACCGTCCGATCGAACAACTGTCGCCGGTCGAGCGCGCGGTGCTGCTGGTCGCTGCGTTCGAGTTCAAGCATCACATCGACGTGCCGTATCGCGTCGTCATCAACGAAGCGGTCGAACTGACGAAAACCTTCGGCGGCTCGGACGGCTACAAGTACGTGAACGGCGTGCTCGACAAGCTCGCGGTCACGCTGCGTCCCACCGAAGCGCAGCGCGGCCGTCATTGATATGAACCATGCTTCGGAGCCGTTGATCCGCCTCGCGTCACGCGTCGATCAGATCGAGCTGTTCTACGTGATGGATCTGATGAAAGACGCGCAGGCGCTCGAACGCGCCGGGCGCGACGTCATCCACATGAGCATCGGCGAGCCGGATTTCACGGCGCCGGAACCGGTCACGTGCGCCGCCGCCGCCCTCACGCGCGGCGTCACGCAGTACACCAACGCGCTCGGCATCACCCCGCTGCGCGGAGGCCATCGCGCGGCATTATCACGACACCTTCGGTCTCACGATCGAACCGGAGTGCGTGGTGGTGGTGACGGCGGGTGCATCGGCGGCGCTGCTGCTCGCGTGCATGGCGCTCTGGTCGATCACGGCGACGAAGTGCTGATGCCCGACCCCTGCTATCCGTGCAACCGGCATTTCGTGTCGGCGCGGCGGACGGCAAGCCCGTGCTGATTCCGAGCGGTCCGGACGAGCGCTTTCAACTGACGGCAGAGCACGTCGAGGAGCACTGGAGAGCGCGAAAACGCGCGGCGTGCTGCTGGCGTTGCCGTCGAACCCGACCGGCACGTCGATCGAACCGGCGGAATTGCATCGCATCGTCGAACGTGTGCGAGCGCGCGGCGGCTTCATTATCGTCGACGAGATTTATCAGGGCCAGAGCTACGACGCGAAGCCGGTGTCGGCGCTGTCTTTTGGCGATGACGTGGTCACTGTCAACAGCTTTTCGAAATACTTCAACATGACCGGCTGGCGGCTCGGCTGGCTCGTCGTGCCGCGTTCGCGTGTTTCGAGCCGCAAACGCTAGCCATCTACGAAGCGCGGCGGCTCGAGTTCAAGCGACGGCGGGATTACATCGTGCCCGCGCTGCGCTCGCTCGGCTTCCGCGTGCCGGTCGTGCCGGACGGCGCGTTCTACATCTATGCCGTACGACCGGCGTGAACCATCCCGCCGCAGGCAACAGCGAAGAACTATGTCGTTCGATGCTGCACGACTCGGACGTGGTGCTGGTGCCCGGCGAGGACTTCGGTTTTCATGCAAAGGATCGCTATATGCGGCTGTCGTATGCGACCGCTTATCATCGGCTCGAAGAAGCGGTGCAACGGCTCGGCGCTTTCTTTGTTCAGTAGATCAATAAGCAGCACAAGAATCGGGATAGGGGTGGCCAGTAACCTGACCGATCCCCTCCCACACCACCCGGC